>JAFUGB010000177.1 GCA_017469605.1 Clostridia bacterium | reverse complement strand
CCCATGCTTTTCGTATCCAGCCCGGCTTCCATGTACCGGAATGGGCCAAAGGGGCCGTTCAGTATCAGATTTTTACCGATCGCTTCCGCAACGGCGACCTCGGGAACGACGTAAGAGACAGGGAATACTATTATATTAATGGCTATGCCAGGCACACTAAAAATTGGGACGATTTGCCCAAGCCCGGGGATTTTCGACGCTTTTATGGCGGCGACCTGCAGGGCGTATTGAATAAGCTGGATTACCTGCAGTCCCTGGGCGTGGAGGCTATCTATTTTAATCCCATCTTCATTTCGCCTTCCAGCCATAAGTATGATACCCAGGATTACGCCCATGTAGATCCCCATTTTACCGGCATTGTCCGGGATACCGACAGCCCGCTGGATGGGGTCGAACGCCAAAACACCCATGCCACACAGTATATCCTGCGCACCACCGAAGAGGACAATCTGAAGGAAAGCGACGCATTCTTTGCACACTTCTGCCAGGAGGTGCACCGCCGGGGAATGCGCATCATTCTGGACGGTGTGTTCAACCATTGCGGTTCCTTCAACAAGTGGATGGATAAAGAGGTCATCTATAAAAAATCCACGGTGTACGCCCCGGGTGCTTATGACGAGCCCAAGAGCCCCTATCGCAATTATTTTCATTTCCGTGACAAAAAGGAATATGACAGCTGGTGGAACATGGACACCCTGCCCAAGCTGTACTATGAATCCTCCCGGGAGCTCTGTGAGGAAATTTTCCATATCGCTGAAAAATGGGCTTCTCCGCCCTATTCCATCGACGGCTGGCGGCTGGACGTGGCCGCCGACCTGGGCCACAGCCGAGAATTCAACCATTTATTCTGGAAGGAGTTTCGCCGCCGGGTCAAGGCGGTCAATCCCGATCTGCTGATCGTGGCCGAGCATTATGGAAATCCGGCCGAGTGGCTGGGCGGCGACGAATGGGATACCGTGATGAATTACGACGCCTTTATGGAGCCTGTCACCTTCTTCCTCACCGGGCTGGAAAAGCATTCTGATTACCGGCGGGACGATCTGTACCAGAACGGCAAGGCTTTCTTTGAAAACATTCAGGAAACCATGTCCCGCCTGCCGCTGCCCGCCCTGCAATGCGCCATGAACGAGCTGAGCAATCACGACCACAGTCGGTTCATGACCCGCACCCACGGCCGCCCCGGACGACTGGATACCGCCGGCAGCGAAGGCGCTTCCGAGGGCATTCGGCCGGAGATCTTCCGGGAAGCCGTGGTGCTTCAAATGACATGGCCCGGCTCACCCACCATCTATTACGCCGACGAGGCCGGCCAGGTTGGCTGGACCGATCCCGATAACCGCCGCACCTATCCATGGGGACATGAGGACCGCGGGCTGATTGCCCTGCATCAGTCGCTGGCAGCGCTGCGCAGGCAGCTGCCTGTGCTTCGCCGCGGCAGCATAAAGCCGCTGTACGCCGGGAATGGTCAAATCGCCTATGCCCGCTTTGATGAAGTCTCCAATGTGATCGTCGTCTGCAACAACAGCGATGATCCTCAGGTGTTTATACTGCCCCTGCGGGACATCGGCATTGCGGATGGAACCTCTATCATTCAACGTTTTTCCACTACCGAAACTGGATTTACCGACCAGCCCCAGGAAGCAGGCGTAGTGCGCGACGGCGTGCTGCTGTACCGGCTTACTGGGCGCCGGGCCGCTATTTTGACCCCGAAGGCATGACGCGGGATCGTCGCTATTCCAATATTTTTAACCGGCGCGTTTGTAACAAATCCAACGCGCCGTTCCCTTTTCTTGCGGGTTGGGGCCAGGTATGGTATACTGAACTATCTGTATGATACGGAGGACGTGCCCATGCGGCGGCTTTTACAGTTTATTTTTCTCTTTTGTTTTTTGCTTTTCCTGCCCCTGTGCGCCCAGGCCAGGGAGATCAGCCGGTTATACGTATGGGATGCCAATACGCCGGCCCCCGCCGACGGTTCATTGCCCGCAGGCGCCATTCAATGGTATAAGCGCGGCGACACCAACCGGTATCTGTATCTGCCCGCCGGGCTGGACGCCGCCAACCTCCGGGTGCGCGTCATCGGAGCGGACAGCTTTACGGCCAACGGGATCACAGTGGAAAGCGATGCCGTTACCGATGTGTTCGTGCCCGGGGAAACGGTGGCGATCGCCAACGGCGGCAGCACCTATCACGTCATTGTGATGCAGTCCCAAAACACCGCCAGCGTATATATCAAAACCCAGTCCGGCAAGATCGACTGGATTTCCGAAAGCAAGCGCAACCACGAGCCCGGCTCCCTGTACGTATTGGATGAAAACGGCGCGGCGGCCTTCGGCAATGATTTTGAATACATTCGCGTGCGGGGCAACTATTCCTTTTATCCGTACAAAAAATCCTTTCATATCAAGCTGAACGACAGCGCGCCCATGCTGGGCATGCCCTCGGCCAAAACCTGGCTGCTGATCGCCAGCTATCGGGATAACGCCATGATCCGCAACGCCATGACCTTTGATCTGGCCAGCGCCGCCGGCATGGCGCACACCTGCCAATACCGATTTGCCGAGGTATACGTAAACACCGTCTATTACGGCACCTATATCTTCTGCGAAAAGGTGCAGATCCAGAAAAACCGCAT
>JAFUGB010000176.1 GCA_017469605.1 Clostridia bacterium | reverse complement strand
GTTACATTATACAGCAAAAAACGGAGTTGTTCTTACGAACTTCTCCGTTTTTTCGTGGGGCTTAGTGCAACAGCCCCTGCGGGGTCTTAGGGGCCGCACAGGCCCCTATCGTTTCCCTCCCCCGTCAAATTCTGATTTGTTAATCCTGGATAAGCAGGATCGTATATCGTCATCTTTCCACAACAAAAAGCATAGCTGCAAGTTTTCCGCCACAGCTATGCTGATGATTGATCTGTAAATCACCCTTTACAACATGCCTGCTGAAAGATTCTGGATGGCTTTTTCCTTCTGGCTAAGCAGGTCGGAGGGACGCGCAGCCAGAAGGAAAAAGGGGCCCACAGATCCAATGCTTTAGGCGCGACTTAGCATTACAGGTCAATGTCAATGCCCACGGTGCCGCTGCCCGTTCCCTGGCGGGTAATGCTGTAGGCTCGGGCCATGGGCGGGGCGGTGTTGCTCATGCTGTCGGTAAAGGAGGCGTTGACCCGCTGACCGGCGGTAAAGCTGGCGCAGGATACGCGGCGTCCATCCGCTCCCCGCAGCACGGTGCTGTCGGTGACCCGGAGGATCACGTTGCGGGTGGCGCCCTGGTCATTTACGTACTGGATCTCTATATCGCATCCGCTTTCGCGACGGCCGGGATTGGCCACCACGGTGGCGTTGGTTGCATACTGAATACCGCTGAAATATGCCATGGTATTTCCTCCCTTCGTTTTTATTCTACGCGATATCGGGAAAGGATGTGCGTCAATTGACATTCCGGATCGATTTTGATATGATAAATATAGTAAAAAAACCGGTTCTTGCCTTTTTGAACAGGAGGGTTGCATATGGACGCCGAAAGCCGCCCCATTCTGGCGCTGATGTACGATTTTGACCACACGCTGTCTCCCCGGGATATGCAGGAATATGCCTTTATTCCCGAGCTGGGCATGGAGAATAAGGATTTTTGGGCGCTTTGCCAGAAAATCGGCGTACAGCACCGTATGGATTCCATCCTGGCCTATATGTACGTGATGATCTGGGAGGCCCGCAGGCGCGGCATGAAGCTGAGCCGGGGCACCTTCAACCGCCAGGGGGGCAAGGTGGAGCTTTTTCCCGGCATGCGCACATGGTTTGACCGTGTGAACGCCTATGGACAGGGGCTGGGCTTCAGCGTAGAGCACTATGTGCTGTCCTCGGGCATCAAGGAAATCGTGGAAGGTACGCCCATTGCGGACCAGTTCAAAATGATCTATGCCGCTGAATTTGTCTACAATGAGGAAACCGGTGAGCCCGAATGGCCGGCCATGGCGGTGAATTATACCAATAAAACCCAGTTCATTTACCGCATCAACAAGGGGATCCTGGATGTTACCGAAAACGACCGGCTGAACGAGCATACGCCCCACGATATGCGCCGGGTGCCCTTTACCAATATGATTTATGTGGGCGACGGTACCACCGATGTGCCCTGCATGAAGCTGGTGGGCAGCCGGGGCGGCCATTCCATCGGCGTATATACCGGGCAGCGCAACGCCACGGTCAACGATATGCTGGTCCATGGCCGGGTGCACTTTGTGGCCCCCACCGATTACAGCCGGGGCAGCGATATGGAAAAGATCGTGTTTGGCATCTTTGACAGCGTGGCGGCCGAAAGCCGGAACATTGCCCTGAACCGAAAACAGCTGGACGAAGCCAAGCGCATGCTGGACGAAATGAAAAAGTAAAACAAAAAAGGAGCTTGTCCATGAGAAAAACCAAAATC
>JAFUGB010000175.1 GCA_017469605.1 Clostridia bacterium | reverse complement strand
GGTATGAAGATGAAGAATAACATTCGCTCTCAGGTGGATGCCGATCTTTCTAAGGTTATATGGACGATGCATGATCAGTACGCCGTCATAAACCGAATAAGAAAAGGAGGCCACGAACCTGTGAAAAAGAAAGTATCGTTTACAGCAGTCCTTGTAGCTGCGATCCTCGCGATTGGAACCGCAGTTGCTTTTGCGGCAACGGCAATGCAAAGATATGTTACAATTAATCAGAAAGGAGATATCATCGAAACTCAGGATGTGGAAATGCAGCCCGAAGTTACTGCTACTCCTGAGCCTATAGCCAACCAGGAATTCGATTGGGCGCAGCTGGATGAATATGTACACAACGCACCTGAAGAACAATATGTGCAGGCAATGGCTGAAAGCGGTGGAGTAGCGAGAAAACCTGAACGCAAAATCTTTTCCGAGTCGGAATTTGCTGATTTGATTGCCAAATGTGATTATCTAACACAGCCTTTGTTTATCCCTGATGGTTATCATTTTGATTCAGCTACGATTATGCTGGGTTGCAATGAAAATGGTGAATATATACAAGAAGAACTAAGACAAGAAGGAAATACATATTTTGCCCACTACAGCATTGCTGCGAACTCAGAAACGATGATAGGCTATGAAGTGATCTACCGAAACGAAGAAGGTCAATATGTAAGCATTTATGATCAGCTAAGCGAAAGCGATACAGATGAAGAGCATCTATTCTCCTTCCCTGGTGAGTATGTGTATCGGGCTGAAAACATACCCGACATGGAGTACGCCATCAGCATGCAAGGTAATGATCATAATTCGCTGTGTATGATGAAGATACTCAGGAATCCAATCGTTTGCAGGTGGTACCCAGAAAAAACAAAAATAGATGATCAAGTTGGAATGATGCCAGACTATTTCACTTATCAATCAGAAGAGATCGATATTTCGTCAAATTCTATTGATATTGAAGTGCTGGTCTCGATGTTTAGCAAGTAAAATCCGAGAAAGTTTATGAATGGCCTCGTTCCATCGAACGGGGCTCTTCTTTTACCCTTCTGGAGGTGAACAACCCATATGATCTGCGTCTATCCTGCCGACTGTACCGACTTCTCCACCAATGGCAACGGTACCCTGGCCCCGCTGTCGGCGGAGGTCACCGAAACGCTGAACGGCGAATATGAACTGACGCTGGTGCATCCCATCGACGAGACCGGGAAATGGCAGCAGCTGGTGGAGGGCTGCATCCTCCGTGCTCCTGTGCATGCCGCTATGACGCCCCGCGTCAACTTTACCGCGCCGGGTGATGACAACCGGAGGTCGGCCTGGCGGGTGAACACGGACTTTTCCAGCGCGGAAACCCGGAAAGGAACCCTGTGCTCCGGGCTCGACTGGAATTTTCAAAAAGGAAAAACCTTGCTGCGTCAAGGCTTCTGGGCAAAAAAAGAAACCGCAATCTTGTATCAGGATTGCAGTTCTTTTGTGGTGGGACCAGTAGAACTCGAATCTACGACCTCCACGATGTCAACGTGGCGCTCTAACCAACTGAGCTATGATCCCATGCCCGCTTAAGAGCAGAAATACTATAGCATATTTTCCGATGAATTGCAAGTAAAATTTACAAATTTGGATAATTTGTCAGTAAAGGCGGGCAAAAGTGCAGCCTTGTTTAAATTTTGAAAGTATGGTATCATGGCGATGGTTATTACAAAACGAATGGCAGCGCGCCGATGCACGAACGCGATGTACATTTTATTACCTGCGCGCAAACGCGGTGGAAATGATGGAGCGAGATATGAACCGAATCATTGCTGATATTCATACGCATACGATCGCAAGCGGCCACGCATACGGAACGATCCGGGAAATGGCCCAGGCCGCGGCCGAAAAAGGACTGTCCATCCTGGGACTCACCGAGCACGCGCCCGGCATTCCCGGGACGGTGGATCCGTTTTACTACATGAATTTGCAGGTTATCCCGCGGACGCTGTATGGCGTTCATATCCTTCACGGCTGCGAAATCAACGTTTTGAATGATGGGACGCTGTCGCTTGAAGAGGGCTTCATTCAAAAATTGGATTACGCCATCGCGGGGATCCATGGGCTGTGCTATCAGGATGAAGGCCGGGAAAAAAACGCCCAGAATATCGCTTCCTGCATGAAGCATCCAAAGGTGAAGCTGATTTCCCATCCGGATGATGACCACACGCCGCTGGATTATGATATCCTGGTGCGGGCAGCCCATGAAACCGGGACGGCGCTGGAGGTAAACAACAGCTCCCTGGTTAAAAAGGACCAGCGCCTGAACTGCTATGAAAACTATCGGCAAATGCTGGCGCTGTGCGGGCAATACGGCGTGCCCATTGTGGTGAGCTCCGACGCCCACGATCCAAGCTGGGTGGGGCGCTTTGACCTTGCGGAAGCGCTGCTTGAAAGCGTGGCTTTTCCGGAATCGCTGGTGCTCAATACAAATCCGCAAAGGCTGCTGGAGTTTCTTCTCCGGCAATAAGCCGGGACATCACCATAAAAGAAAACTGAAAGGAGCCTGGCCATGGCGCTGCTGAAAATCAATTTTGAAAGTCAATATCTGGCAAACAATCACCAGGTATACATCATTATGCCGGATAAACCCCGGGAACAGACGCCGGATGCGTTTTACCGCGCGGGCAAAAAATACAAAGTATTGTGGCTGCTGCATGGCACTTATGGGGATCAGACCGACTGGGTGCGGAAAACCAACATTGAACTATACGCGGAAGAAAAGAACCTGGCGGTGGTTATGCCGCCGGCGCTGAATTCCAACTATTCCAACTGGAACGGCACAATGCTGGGATTCCGGATGTTTGATTATCTCACCGAAGAGCTGATGCCGATGGTGTATGGCTGGCTGCCTGTTTCGGATAAAAGGGAGGATAATTTCATCGCCGGGTTATCCATGGGTGGCCGCGGGGCGATCAAGTATGCCGTAAACCATCCTGAACGCTTTGCCGCCGCGGCGGTGTTGTCGGCCGCTCCGCTGGATATGGAGGAAATGTGCGCCGGGAATCCTTATTCCCTGCTGGATACAGAAAATCCGCGGATGCAGAATACCCTGCGCAATGCCGGCGGCCTGGAGGCGTTCAAAAATTCCAATGAGAATGTTTGGGCCATTATCAATCAGCTGGCGCATACAAAAAAGCTTCCCCGCCTGATGTTTGCCTGCGGGGAAGAGGATAAGCCGCTTTATGAATACTACCTGAAGTTTAAAGCGCATTGCCAGGAGATTGGCCTTGAAGCACATTGGTTCAGCGGACCGGGGTACAGGCATGAATGGCCTTTCTGGGATATGAGCATCCGGGAAGCGCTGGCGTTTTTCGGGCTGTAATGGCATTACGAAAAATGCAGCGCAAGCTTCCGCTGACAAGGCCCGGCTTGTATTATAATTTCCCGGCGTTATGAGCAGGTGATCTCCCAGGTCATCTTTTCAAAGTCCGCGTGAAGCCGGGCCCAATCATCGCCCTTTTCCCGCCGGATCACAAGCTCGTTTTCGCCGCAGTCTTCCAGGACGCATGCGCCGTCGAACGCCGGATGCGTATTCCGGAAGCGGAGCATTTCCAACAGCTTGCGCACCGCCGGGCGCTTTACCTCGTCCGCGATTTCCTCCAGGGTATAATTGTGCCGGTTCACATCCCGGGGTTCCTTTGTTTTTTCAAAGCGTTCAAAATCGTTCTTCCCGGCCAGGAGCCCCTGGTAGTGGATTTGCGGGATGCCGGGGGCAAAGATTTGCACGGCCCGCGTGAGCAGATAGCGATCGTCGGATTCGCCAACAGCCGAATAATAGGAGCAGTTGATCTGATACGTATTGAAGGATCTGTCCAGCGGGCCGCGCAGCTCGCTGAAGATTTTGGCGGTGCCGGGATTGAGCGCATAGACCTTCATCTTTGTATCCTGAACCTCATTATCCGGCATCAGATAGCGGACATCCACCACGCCGATTCCGTCATGGGTATCCAGCGTGGTAAACTGGTGCGGAGAGCAGATCTTCAGCCAGTTTTTAATATACCGGGTCTTTCCAGTGAAAACGGCGTTCAGCAGCAGCATGGGCAGCTGGAAATCGTAGACGTAATACCCTTTTTCCCACAGCTTCATCTGCGTAAAATAGTTTTCGTGAATTTCCGGAAGGATTTCCACGCCCAGGGCGCCGGCGGTCTCCCGGGCTTCGCCCATCAGCTGCCAGACCTCGGGCTCCACAAAGAAGCAGTTGGTTCCGGCTCTTTTGGCGGCATAGGCGAAAGCGTCCAGCCGGATCAGGGAACAGCCGTGCCCGGCCAGGAAGGAGAGGGTATCGCGCAGAAAGCGCCGGGCCTCCTCCGAATGCAGGCAGTTGATATCAACCTGCTCGTCTGAAAAGGTGCACCATACTTTTTCGCTGGTTCCATCGGCAAATTGGGCAAGGATGTACGTTCCTTTGCCGATCCGCCTGCGATAAATCGCCGCGTCCTCTTCCTGGGTGGGTTCGCCGTTTTTCCAGAAGTCCTTGAAGCGAATGAAAAAATTATGATAGCGGGAGGCATCCTTTTTGGCCAGGAAATCCTGAAATTCCGGGCTTCGCACCGAAATATGATTGATCATATAATCAAACATCAGGTAGTACCTGGAGCCGATCCGGTCAATATCCTCCCAGGTGCCAAAGGACGGATCAACCTCGCGATAGGTAATAGGCGAGAAGCCCCGATCGCCGGAGGAGGGGAAAAAGGGCAGGATATGCACGCCTCCAAACGCTCCGGACAACGGGCCCTCCAGCACCTGCTCCAGGTCCCTGAGGTCATGGCCCAGGCTGTTGGGATAAGTAATCAGCATGGCTTTGTTTTCAACAGGTCTATGGGACATTATGCTTCTTCCTCCACACAGAATAAAGTTGGGCAGGACGCCGAAACGTCCTGCCCGCGATTGCCTGCCGGCGCTCCTTTGCAAGTTTCAGGCAGGCAAGCCTGCTTATTTTACAGCGCCTGCTACGATGCCGCCGATGACGTGCTTCTGCAGGATCAGGTAAACTGCAATGACCGGCGCCACGGAGAGCGTCAGACCCGCCATGATGTTGCCGTAGTCGCTGGAGAATTCACCGTAGAAGGTGCGGATCGCCAGCGGCAGGGTATAAAACTCCTTGCGGGTGAAGATCATGGAAGGAAGCAGGTAATCGTTCCAGTAGCTGAGGATCTCCAGGATTGCAACCGTTGAAAGGATGGGCTTGAGCAGCGGCAGCACAATGGTAAAGAAGGTGCGGTGATAGCCGGCGCCGTCAATACGGGCTGCTTCTTCCAGGGCAACGGGAATATTGCCCTTGATAAATCCATGGCACATGAACGTGCACATGCTGACGCCAAAGCCCAGGTTCATAAACACCATCGTCATCCGGTGGTTCAGCATATGAAGCTGCGAGCCGTAGATGGCAATCAGCGGGATCATGACCACCTGGAAGGGCACAATCATGGAAGCAAGCATGGCGGAAAAGCTGATTTTGCAGGCTTTCCAGTTCGTCCTGACAAACAGCCAGGCCGCCATACTGGAGAAAATGAGCAGCAGGATTACCGAGACGCCAACGACAAAGAGGCTGTTGCCAAAGGCCCGGCCAAAGTTCATCTTATCAATGGCGTTTTTGTAGTTGATCCATTGCAGTCCCTTGTCGTCAACCAGCTTCAAAGGCGTTTTGACGATGGCAACCTTTGTTTTCAGCGAATTGACCAGCACCAGCGCAAAGGGGAACAGATAGATGATCAGCACGATGATCGCAATGATTACCTTGAGCGTCTGCCGGAGGCTCTTGTTTCCTCCTACGGCATGCGGTGTTTGAGACATTATGCTTCTACCTCCCTCTTTTTTCCAACGTAGGTCTGCGTCAGGGAGATGACGGCAATGACAAGGAAGAAGATCAGCGCTTCCGCCTGGCCGACGCCGTAACGGTGGTTTTCAAACGCCTGGGTGTAGATGTGCATGGCGGTCATCTTGGTGGAATTGTAGGGGCCGCCCGCCGTCAGGGACAGATTCAGATCATACACCTTGAACGATCGCGTCAGCGAAAGGAACAGGCAGATCACGAAGGAGGGCACCATCAGCGGAAGCCGGATACTCCACATGGTCTGCCGTTCGTTGGCGCCGTCCACCCTGGCCGCTTCCAGCACATCCTCAGAGATGCCCACAAAGCCCGAAATGAAGATCAGCAGCATGTATCCGGACAGCTGCCAGGTCTGCACGATAACGAGGGAGGCAAAGGCGGTGGAGGGGTTTGAGAGCCAGGATTTCTGGAACAGGGCAATGGGAATGGAGGAGTAAAGGCTGGGCACCACACGGCTGAAAATGATCTGCCAGATATAGCCCAGGATCAGGCCGCCGATCAGGTTGGGCGTAAAGAAGCCCGCCCGGAAGAAATTCTGCCCCAGAACGCCGCTGGTCAGCAGATAGGCCAGAAAGAAGGCGATCACATTGATGAAGATCACCGAGAGCAGGGAAAAGCCCGTGGTCATCAAAAGCGTTTTCCAGAAGGCCGTATCCTTGAAGGCGTCAATATAATTGGCGAAGCCAACATAGTTCTTCACATCAGCCAGGCCGTTCCAGTCGGTGAAGGTCAGGTAAATACCGTAAACCAGCGGAATGATCACCACGCAGCAGAAAAACAGCATGGCGGGTCCCGCGAAGGTCACGTACAGGAAAAGCTTTTCTTTGAAGGTCATGTTTTGTTTCAAGGCAAGCACCCCTATTCTTGAAAATGCCGCAAAGCGGGTTTTGATACGCTTTGCGGCATCTCATTGATCAGGCATTAATCTGCCTTTACGTATCTGATTTGAGCACGCCGGAGTACCGGACGGTCAAAATCAACGGTTAGCCTCATGCTCGGCCCAGTAGGCGTCGAAGGCAGCGGCCAGTTCTTCACGGGTTTCGGAGCCGTCCAGGTACTTCTGCATATTGGCGCCGCCAACAGCACTGCGGTGATCGCTGGGCAGATAGGTAACGGCTTCGCAGGTCAGACCGGCGTCGATGTATTGCTTGAGGCCCACGTTGAAGGGGTTGGAGGGGGGCAGCAGGATGTTGGTGAAGGCGGTAACCATGTCACAGCCGTTGATCATGGCGTCGTTGCCCTCATCGGTGAACACCAGCCAGTTGAGGAACTTCGCGGCGGCTTCCTGCTGGGCTTCGTTGGCGTTGGCTTTGTCCAGCACGATGTACTTGGTGGCCTGCGCCAGCAGCTTGCCCTGGCAGCCGGCATCCACGGGCATGTGCATGATGGTGTATTCCTGATCTTCCTGAGCGAAGGGAGCCATGTTCGGCCAGGCCCAGGTGCCGTTGATCCAGAAGGCAGCCTCGCCCTCGGCCAGGTAGGAAGCGTTCAGGTCATAGTCGGCGGACAGGGGATCCTGCTTGTTGATGTTGTATTCCATGTACAGGTCAAACATATCCATGCATGCGTTGAACACTTCGTTGTCGATGAACTTAGCTTCGCCGGCGTGAACGGCAT
>JAFUGB010000174.1 GCA_017469605.1 Clostridia bacterium | reverse complement strand
CGACGCTGGGTTTGCTGATGATCTGAGCCGCCGATTTCGGGGCGGCTTTTCTTTTTCCTGCTTTTTTGCGCCCTGCTTCGACGGTGTATACACACAGAAAACATTAAGCTGTATACATCAACCGTATGCGGAGCGTGACAAAGGTGTATGAAGCTTTGACCACAGGCATGCAAAAGAGCCGTCCTGCCCGGCGGCGAAAGTCCCATTTCAAGTTTCGTTTTTTTGTGCATGAAAAAGGTACGCCCATGGCCAGACACGCGCTGGAAGTATTCCTGTTCTTTTTTCTGTGCCTGAGCGAATGCTTCCGTCTGCCCTCGCCCTTTGCTGTCTGTGCCATATCGGCCTATCTTTTTTGCGAAAAAAAGCTGCTGTATCCAATAACCGGCATTTTATGCAGCCTGGCTCTGCGTCTGTTCTGGGGCGCTGATCCGGATATCTGGCAGTATATTGGCCTTGCCGTGCTGCTGCTGGGCAGGTTTTACCCGCCCAGGGCCATTTGGATTGCCAGCGTTTATACCGCGTGCGCACTTTCCCTGCGCCTGTTTTCGCTGATTTTCATGCCCACCACCCAGGAGGATATGATTCTGTGCACGATCTCGCTGATGGTGGGCATCCTGTGCACACCGGCCATTTGCCACGCGGTGCAATTGGCCGAGCAGCGCCGGGGCAGGCTGCACGTGGACGACCTGCTGTGCGCCATGGTACTGTGCGCCGTCATGCTCAGCGGCGCGGGGCGCGTGGGGATCGGCATAGTGAACATCGGCTTTATCCTGTCCGGCTGTGCTATTTTGCTGGCGGCATCCATCGGCGGCAGCATGGGCGCGGTTTGCGCCGGACTGATCTGTGGCATATCGCTTGCAATCTGCGGCCATTCTGACGGTTACGTGGTATGCTTTGCCTTTTCGGGCATTGTATGCGGGCTATTCCATGGACACAGGCGCGGCGCGTTAGCGGCGGTATACCTGCTGTGCAGCTTTTTTTCCTCCTATGCCATCCGTTTCCAACTGGATTACGCTTTTATTTCGGCCGCCGTCATTTCCTCCATCGCGTTTTTCCTGCTGCCGGATCGCGGAATTACGGCGGTATATACCATGTTCTGCCTGGTTTCTCCCGACGCGGCCAACAATGAAGCCGCATACGCCCAGCATATGCGGGCGCAATGGGTAGGCAATCTGTCCAGCCTGGCCCAAAAGCTCCCCGAGGTACGTCTCCCCCAGCCGGAGGATGCCGAAATTCTGGAGGACATCGTCGCGCGCATGTGCGACGGCTGTGAAATGCTGCCCCAGTGCTGGCATGAATCGGCCGATAAAACACGCGCCCGCATGCAGGCGTATTTTGTCAATGGCGATAAC
This sequence comes from Clostridia bacterium, assembly GCA_017469605.1. GTDB lineage: Bacteria > Bacillota > Clostridia > Christensenellales > Aristaeellaceae > SFMI01. The sequence continues at coordinate 8,309 of JAFUGB010000174.1, read as the reverse complement.
GCCGCGCGCATGGAGGATTGTCCCCGCCGGGATGCCTGGCCGGTGCTGGCGCTGGAAAATGAGCGTATGCAGCAGCAGCGGATGCTGCGGTATGCCTATGCCCAGCGCGAGCGGGAAGCCACCCGGACCCACCTGACAGCCATTGCCCAGGCCATGACCCGCATCAGCCGGGAGGGCGGGCATTGCGATACCGACGATGACAGGCTGCGCGGCGAGGCCGAATTTGTGCTGCGCCGCCTGCGCATTTCCGGGCGGATCCTGTACGCGCTGCGCATTTCCAGGCATATCCGCGTTGCCTTGAGGTATGAGCCGACACTCACCCGGCAAAAACAGCTGAACAATTATTGCGAAACCCTTTCCCAGGAATTGGGGATTCCCCTGCATATTGCCCAGCGCAGCAAGGATATCGTCCTGTTTGAGGAAACGCCGCCCATGATGGTGGAATGCTTTCACCTTTCGGCGTCATCCGGTGATGGAAATGGCATCAACGGCGATTCCGTGATGACCCGTACGGCCAGCGGCGGCATGGAGATTGCCATGCTCAGCGACGGCATGGGCCATGGCAGCCAGGCGCACACCGAAAGCAAGGAAACGCTGGAGCTGCTCTCGCTCTGCCTGGACGCGGGCTACAGCGTTCCGGCGGCCCTGGATGCCATCAACTGCATCATGCTGAGCGCCACCGACGGCGAGCAATATGCCACAGTGGATCTTTGCGTGGCAGACCTGTGGCAGCGGACGGCCACGCTGGACAAATTGGGCGCATGCCCCTCCCTGCTTATTTCCGGGGAATCGCTGCGCATATTGGAAAGCAGCGCCCTCCCGCTGGGCATCCTGCCCGAAATTGAAGTTTCGTCCCATGTGTTTGCCTTTGGCGACGGCGATATGCTGATCCAGTTCACCGACGGGTTATCCGACGCCTGCGGCGGCCTTCAGGCGCTGGAGCGGCAAGCCGAACTGCTCCTACGCGACAGGCTGCACCGTTCCCCCGAAGCGGTATGCACGGCGCTGATGTCCGCCGCCATGCGGCGCTCCGGCGGCGTGCCCCAGGACGATATCACCGTGCTGTGCACGCTCTTTAAAAAGCGGCAGACAAAAAGACGGGAAAGAAACCTCCCGTCCGAAGAATATTCAGCATGAAATCAATCCAGCGCCCCATGGGCCTCCTCCACCAGCGCGGCAATTGCTGCATCGGAGGGCATCTCCCCCGCTCCAGGACGGATATCGGCCAGAAACTCGATATTGCCCTTGGGGCCTTTGATGGGCGAATAGGTAAAGCCTGCCACATGCCAGTGGATATCCGCGGCATATTCCCGCACCGCCATCAGCACATGGCGGTGCACTTTTTCATCCCGCACCACGCCGTTTTTGCCTACCTGGCCGCGTCCCGCCTCAAACTGGGGTTTGACCAGGGTCAGAAACCGGCCCTGATCGCCCATGATGGCCGCCGCCGCCGGCAGGATCAGCCGGATGGAAATAAAGGAAACATCCATCACGGTCAGCGTTGGTCCCAGCGGCACCATTTCAGGCGTTAAATGCCGGGCGTTTGTGCGCTCCATCACCGTAACGCGCGCATCCTGGCGCAGCTTCCAATCCAGCTGTCCGTAGCCCACATCGATGGCGTATACATGGCTGGCGCCATGCCGCAGCAGCACATCGGTGAAGCCGCCTGCCGCGGCGCCGATATCCATGGCCACAACGCCATTCACATCGGCCCCAAACACCTCCAGCGCCCTTTCTATTTTATGCCCGCCGCGGCTGGCCAGGGCATCCACCTCGCCCCGGATGATCAGCTCGGCGCTTTCCTCCACCTGTTCCGAGGCTTTGAGCACCTTTTTTTCTCCGATATAGACCTGCCCGGCCATGATCAGCGCCTGGGCCCGTTCCCGGCTGGGCGCCAGGCCGCGCTGCACCAATGCCATATCCACTCGCGTTTTCATTGTTTTTCCCTCCATGCCATGATCCGGCCGGCGATGGAAGCGGCGTCCAGCCCATAGGCCGCCAGCTGCTTTTCATGACTTCCCTGGGTGCCGCAGATTCCCTCCAGTCCCAGCGCCAGTACAGGCGCGGGCAAACCGTTGCGGATACAAAACAGGCCCACGAGGCTTGCCAGTCCGCCGTTCAGCACGCCTTCCTCCACAGTGATCAGCGGTTGTTGCATGCCGCGCAGCACGTCAGCATCCAGGGGCGAAAGACAGGCGGCGTTATATACCGCGCATTGCATGCCCTGCTTTTCCAATATGTCCGCGGCCTTCTGCGTTTCATACAGGATGGCGCCGCAGGCCAGGATGGCTGCGTCATTTCCCTTCCGGCAGCAGGCCCAGCGCGGCCGGTATGGGGCGATAGCCAGATCGTCCGCTTTTCCGCTGACGTCCGCTTTGGCGTACCGGATCGCCACCGGGCCCCCGGCCTGCATCGCATAGCGCATCATGGCCCGCAGTTCAGCCCGGGAAGAAGCGCACAGCACCGTCATGCCGGGCAATTGGCTCAGATAGGACAGGCCGTAAATGCCATGATGGGTTACGCCATCCTCGCTGAGACCGGCGCGATCCAGCAGGAAACACACCGGCAGCGTTTGCAGGCAAACATCATGCAGCAATTGATCATATCCGCGCTGCAGGAAGGTATCGTAAATGGCCACGAAGGGACGCATTCCGCCCGCGGCCAGCCCAGCCGCCATGGTAACGGCATGCTCCTCGGCAATGCCCACGTCAAACAGGCGGTCAGGCAGCTCTCGGGCAAACCGCTTTAAGCCTGTGCCGGCGGTCATGGCCGCCGTAACGGCCACCACCCGCTGATCGGCCCGGGCCAGGCGGATCAGCTCATCCCCCGCCGTTTCGCTCATGCTGGCGGCGCCGCTTTTCAGGGGTTCGCCGGTTTCAACATTAAAGGGCGGCGTACCATGCAGGCGGGAGGGATGATCCTCCGCCTGGGTATATCCGCTGCCCTTGCGGGTGACCACATGAATCAGCACCGGCTCGTCCAATTGCTTGGCTTTACGGAAAAGACGCTCGAGCCCGGCAATATCGCTGCCGTCCACCGGCCCCAGATAATGAAAGTCCAGGGAATCGAACAGCCGGTCCTGCACAAAGATGTTGCGGATGGAGTTTTTGAACCGATGAAAAAACCGGTACAGAAAACCGCCCATCAGGGGCACGCGTTTGAGAAAATCGCTGATGGCTTTTTTGATGTCAAACCAGCCCTTGCCCGCGCGCATGCGGGTAAGATATCCCGATACCGAGCCCACGTTGCGGGAAATGCTCATGCCGTTATCGTTGAGCACCACGATCATGCGCAGCTTATTGCTGCCCGCGTCATTGAGCGCTTCATAGCACATACCGCCGGTGAGCGCGCCGTCGCCCACCACCGAAACCACATAGTGCGTCTCCCGCTTCAGATCCCTTGCCCTGGCAAAGCCCGCCGCCGCCGATATGGAGGTGGAGGCATGCCCGGTATCAAAAACGTCGTAGGAGCTTTCTTCCCGTCGAGGAAAGCCCGCCATGCCATCAAATTGCCGCAGGGTATCAAACCGCCGCTGGCGGCCCGTGAGCAATTTATGGGTGTAGCTCTGATGTCCAACATCAAATATCAGCTTATCCCTGGAAAAATCAAAAGCGCGATGCAGGGCAATGGTCAGCTCCACCGCTCCCAGGTTGGAGGCCAGATGCCCGCCGTTTTTTGCAACTGTTTGGATAATGCGCTGCCTGATTTCAGCCGACAGCTCCTCCAGCTCGGCCTGCGACATGCCTTTGATGTCTTCCGGGGAGCAAATTTCATCCAGGTGCATAGCCCTCTCCTTCCCTGCAAAAAGCATTTTATTATATCATAGGACAGCCAGAATGTAAATCCTCGCAACGCAGGGCAGGAATTCCTGTTTTTTTGAAGAAATATAATGTTTATCTTCTTTAAGGAGGATTTCACCTCATGAGATGCCCGCAATGCGGACGCTGGAACCGCGCCGCTCTGCCGCAGTGCTTCTATTGCGGCGCCGCGCTGCCCGAAAAGCCGGAAGGCGATTCCGTATCGCCGGCCCAGCAGCAGCCCCGGGAGATGCCCCAGCCCTCTGCATCCGTGATATACGCCGTCAATGAAAGCGGCGATGAAACCGCGCCGCGGCCCGATGAACGGGACAGCCTGGCCAAAGAGATGCAAAGCTTCCACGCGCGCCGCAGGCGCGGCGAGGAACAGCAGCAGCGCATCCGTCAGGAAGCCGCCCAGGGCGGCATCGCGCCCATTACCCGCAGCGTTCGCATTGAAACCGAGCCCACGCCTATTTATACCGATCCTTCGGAGGAAGATCTTGAAAGCAGCATCCCGGAGGGCATTGTGCGGCCCGGCGCCATCCCGGCCCCACGCTTCAGCAAAACCATTCCGCAATACGGCGATCCGGCGGAATCCGCCGGGTATCAGCCGCTGTGGAGCGATGATTATCGCCCCCGGCCCAAAGCGCGCATGCTCAAGCGCAGCCGGCGGACGCATCTGTTTGGCCTCAGCCAGTTTTTCCCGATGGCGGCCATCCTTTTGATTGCCGGCGCCATCCTGTTTGCCGGATATCAATTCATTTTGCTTCCGCTGATGAACCGCGAGGAGATCAGGCTGCAGGATCAGGTGGAAATCATTCCCAGCCTGTTGGAGGACATGGCAGCCCATACCATCCGCATTCCGGCTGAGGAAGGCGCGCAGATATATATCAAGGAGCTGCGCAAATCCTACATCGTAACCGGCGGATACGCCGAAATCACGGTGGCGGACTATACCTGGTATGAGCTCAACAGCACCATCGCTGACGAAACCATGGAGGTCACCCTGACCCCCTATATCAAAACCAGCGCCGGCGAGCAGAAGCTGATGGACGTGATCACCTACACCATTGAAATCCCGCTTTCCCCGCTGCTGCTGGTAACGCCGGATACCAACTATCTGGAGGTATCCACCTCGCCCTATAATATCAAATTCCGCGTGGCGCAGAACAGCACAGTATTTATCAACGGCGAAGATTATTCCAGCTATGTAAACACCCAGGACGGCTATATCAGCTACAACGCGCTGGTGGCCCCGGTGGGCAACAACGATATTGAGATCGTAGTCAACTGCCAGTATTACCGTCAAAACCGCCAGGTGATCACGCTGTACCGCGCACCCCAGGACATCCCCCTGGAGCTCAGCGCCACGCTGGGCAATACCAGCGCCAACCAGACCATGACCATCCGCGGAACCACCATGCCCGGCGCGCATCTGATCATTGAATCAGACTATGAAAACCTGGATACCTCCGAGCTGACCGCCTACGGCAATTTCTCCTTTGACGCCAAATTCAACAAGATTGGCACCAATACCATTGTGATCGTGGCCGAAAAGGATGGGCTGAGCACGACGCTGAAAAAAGACGTATACTATGTGCCCTATGCCAGCACCTATACGCCCAAGGCCTGGCCCATGAACGCCGAAGGCTATCTGGATTTCCTGAATAACCTGAACACACGGGTAGCGCGCACCCAGATTTACGAGTGCATCGGTACCATTGTGGAGATCAAATCCGATAAGCCCCAGCTTGCGCTGATGGATACCGGCACAGAAGGCTCTGAACGGCTGATATTGCTGGAAAACATGTCCACAGACACCTGGGAAGTGGGCCAGCGCTACCGTGTGTACGCCGATGCTTACGGCGTTTATGACGGAAAGCCCCGATTGGTGGCAAGATACACCTATGCCCCGAGAAACTGAAATCTTTTCACACAAAAACCGCCCGCGGAGGATTGACCTCGGCAGGCGGTTTGTTTATTTATCATGGATGGCCCGATCGATGACGGCGATCAGCGGATCACGGCCGTCGCCGTTTTCGCTGCTCCATGGGATCAGCTCCCAGGGCTGCACCTGCAAGGCGCGGCAGATGGGCGCGGTATATTTCATGCGCGCGCCGCGGGAAATCTTGTCCGATTTGGTAGCCACCAACTGAAAGGGAATGCCCGAAGCCCGAAGGAAACTGACCATATCCATATCATCCCGGGTGGGCTCATGGCGGATGTCCACCAGCTGCAAAACGATTTTTAATTCCCGGGTATGATCAAAATACCCCTGCATCATTTCGCCCCAGCGCAGCTTTTCCGCCTTGTCCACCTTGGCAAAGCCGTAGCCCGGCAGATCGACCAGATGGAAGGCATCGCCTGTGCCCGGATTGATTTCAAACACGTTGAGCAGCCGGGTTTTTCCGGGTGTGCCGCTGGTTTTGGCCAGCTTGCCGTTGCGGCACAGGGCGTTGATCAGGCTGGATTTGCCCACGTTGCTCTTCCCCGCCACGGCGATCTGTGGCAGGCCGATGCCGGTAAAACGGCCATAAGTGGCCATACTGGTCACAAATCTCGCGTTTTTTATCTCCATGTATCCCTCAGCTTATTCCTGCTCCAGCAGAGCGACCCCAAGCACATCGGTGATGCTGTCCGCCAGAACGATGGTAAAGGTTTTGAGCACATGCTCAGGAATTTCTTCCAGGTCCTTTTCATTTTCCCTGGGCAGCAGGATGGTACGGATGCCCGCGCGGTACGCGGCCAGCAGCTTTTCCTTGACGCCGCCGATGGGCAGCACCCGGCCCCGCAGGGTGATTTCCCCCGTCATCGCCACATCCTGCCGCACAGGCCGGTTTGTCAGGGCCGAAAGCAAGGCTGTAGCCATGGTAACGCCCGCGGACGGACCGTCCTTGGGGACTGCGCCCTCGGGCACGTGGATATGAATATCCAGGTTTTTATGGAAATCCGGCGCCAGGCCATACCCGTCCGCATGCGCCCGGATCCAGCTGAGCGCCGCCATGGCGCTTTCCTTCATCACGTCGCCCAATTGGCCGGTGAGCTTGAGCCCGCCGTTGCCCGGCATCACCGCGCATTCCACCGCCAGCGTTTCCCCGCCCACAGTGGTATAGGCAAGGCCGTTGACCACGCCCACGCAGGGCTTTTTTTCAGGCAAATCGCGCAGGAAGCGCACCGCGCCCAGGTATTCTGCCACTTTTTCCTTGGTGACCGATACCTGCTGCGCATCATTTTCCAGCATTTCCACCGCGGCCTTGCGCACCACACGGGCCAGTGTGCGGTTGAGCGTGCGCACGCCTGCTTCCCGTGTATAGCCCTCGATCACCATGCGCAGAGCGGCGTCGCCCATTTTGACGCTGCCCTTTTGCAGGCCATGCTCGGCAATCTGCTTGGGCAGAAGATGCCGCTTGGCAATTTGGAGCTTTTCCTCCTCGGTATAGCTGGGCACTTCGATGATCTCCATGCGGTCGCGCAGCGGGCCGGGAATGGTATCCATGCTGTTGGCCGTGGTGATGAACATCACCTGGCTGAGATCAAAGGGCAGCTCCAGATAATGATCCCGGAAAGCCGCGTTCTGCTCACTGTCCAGCACCTCCAGCATGGCGCTGGCAGGATCGCCCCGGAAATCATTGCTCATTTTATCGATCTCATCAAACAGGAACACCGGATTCATGGTGCCCGCCTGCATGATGCCGGCAATGATGCGGCCCGGAATGGCGCCGATATAGGTGCGCCGGTGCCCGCGGATCTCCGCCTCATCCCGTACACCGCCCAGCGACATCTGTACAAACTTGCGTCCCACCGCCCGGGCAATGCCTTTGACGATGGAGGTTTTGCCCACGCCGGGCGGTCCCACAAAGCAAAGGATCGGGCCGCGCAGGCTGGCTTCATCGGTGCTCATCTGCTTCATGCGGCGGACGGCCAGGTATTCGATCACCCGCTCTTTTACATGCCGCATGCCATAATGATCCTCATCCAGGATCCGGCGGGCACGCTTAAGATCCAGATTATCGGTGGTATATTTGCCCCAGGGCAGATCGCAGATCCACTCCAGGTAGGTCTGGCTGACGCTGACCTCGGGCGTACCGGGCGCCATGCGGGACAGCCTGTCCAGCTCCCGGTCGGCCTTCTCCCGCGCCTCAGCGCTCAGGGGCAGCTTTTGCAGCTTCGCCCGCAGGTCGTCGTTTTCCGCCGTCAGGCTCTCGCCCAGCTCCTCCTGGATGGCACGGATCTGCTCCCGCAGGTAATAGTCCTTCTGGTTTTTATCGATCTGTTTTTTCAGGCGGCCCTGCACCTGTTTTTCAATATCGGCCAACTCGGTTTCACGCGCCAGGATGCCGCACAGCGTTTCCAGCCGGGCGGCCACGCTGACCTCCTCCAGGATGGCCTGCCGGTCCTCCAGGCGGGTCAGCACATTGGCGGCGATCACATCGGCCAGCAGATCGGGCTGGTCAACGTCAGATACCGACTTCAGCGTTTCCGGGGACACGCGCATGCTGGTGCGGGCGTATT
>JAFUGB010000173.1 GCA_017469605.1 Clostridia bacterium | reverse complement strand
TACTCTTTCAGTAGGGGTCAGCTTCAATAAGGGTTGTGCCAAGCTGGGCAGCGATATGCACACGCCCGATGCGACCACCGTTATATCGGCACGGAATTACCGCGAAAAAATATGGCCGCTGCCCGCCAGCGACCTGCTGTTCATCGGCCGATCCACCGCCGGCGCGCTGCACGCCAATGGTTTATACACCATCGGGGATATTGCCCGTTCCGATCCGGCATCCCTGTATATCATGCTTGGAAAATCCGGCGATATGCTGTACAAATTCGCCTCCGGAAAGGATGATACGCCTGTACTGCCCTTTCACGCGGCCGACGGCGTCAAATCCATCGGCAACAGTACCACCCCGGCTTTTGATATCTGCGACGCTACAGATGCCCAGCGTATCCTGTACACGCTGTGTGACAGCGTGGCCGAACGCATGCGGAAGCAAAAAGTGCGCTGCCGCACCGTAACGCTTTGGCTGCGGGATACAACGTTTAAATCCGCTACGCACCAAATGAAACTCCCCCAGCCTACCAATCTGTCCGCTGATCTGATTCGCGCCTCCATGCAGCTTCTCCGGGAAAGCTGGCATGAAGAACGTCCGCTGCGCTCCCTGGGCGTGCAGGGATGCGACCTGACCGAAGCACAGGACGCAGAGCAGCTTTCCATTCTGGCCGATCCCTGGACGCAGCGCCATGATGTCCTGGAAAAAGTGATCGACCAGATGCACGCGCGATTTGGCGAAAGATCGCTGTACCGCGGCACAGCGTTGAAAGGCCCCTGTACGCAAAATGTCAAAGCATCCGTTTCGGCCGGCGGACACGCTTCCTGAAAAGGGGAATTGGCCAGTGCGTTGCAGAATTTATATTGCAACGGCAGGCGGCCTAAATGAATCCGGAAGGCGCCGACCGGCGATCATCAAAAAGCGGTTTTCTGCACAAGCAAAAGGGAAGGATCATGGTGCACATCCAAACTGAGCGATTGAAGATACGATGCCTGCGAGAAGAAGACTGCGCTTCGTTGTTTCCCATTCTATCAGACCCGGCAGTCATGCGCTATATCGAACCGCCCTTTACCCTGTCAAAAACGACTGATTTTATCCGAACCGCAGGGCTGGGACATCCTCCGCCGGTGTACGCCATCGTCGAGCGCGTTTCCCAGGAGCTGATCGGCCATCTGATCTGGCATCCTTATGACGATACATCCATGGAACTGGGCTGGATACTTAAACGCGACAGGCAGGGACTTGGATATGCCACCGAATTGACCCGGGCTTTGCTTGAATATACTGATCGGGATATTGTGATTGAATGCGATGTGCGCCAGGAAATCACGCGGCATATTGCCGAAAAAATGCGGTTCCAGTTCATGGAAATAAAGGACCGGCTGGTCATTTATCAATATAAAAAACACCGGGCTGCCGCCTGAAACAGCAGTCCGGTGTTTAAATCATCAGGCGATTTACTTATGATACAGCTTCCTTGTCTGGTATTTGGGATCGCTGGTCACGTTGATCCCCAACCGGCGGAATACATTCATATCCACACTGGACAGGATCACCGTGGTATGCGCTTCCAAGCCCTTGAGCTTGGGCAGCTGCTGCAGCGCCATCGACGCCACCGGATTGGTGGCGGCCGATACCGACAGGGCCACAAGCACTTCATCGGTGTGCAGGCGGGGATTATGGTTGCCCAGGTATTTGCATTTCAATTCCTGTACAGGCTCGATCACAGCGGGCGGCAGCAGCATGATTTCATCCCGGATCCCGGCCAGTTCTTTTACAGCATTCAGCAGCATGGCCGCCGACGGCCCCAGCAAATCAGAGGTTTTTCCGGTGATGATATGGCCGTTTTCCAGCTGGATGGCCGCCGCGGGCGCATCGGTATCCTCCGCGCGCTTGCGGGAAGCCGAGATCACAGGCCGGTCGTCGTCGCTCAACCCCAGGCGGCGCACCAGGATTTCCAGCTTATTCAATTCGTTTTCATTTCCGTGTCCCTGGCGCTCCTGGCAGCGGGCATGGTACAGCCGCCGGATGATTTCCTGCTTGGCCGCTTCCCGACAAACCGCATCATCCGAAATACAGTTTCCCACCATATTGACGCCCATATCGGTGGGCGAATGATAAGGCGACTC
>JAFUGB010000011.1 GCA_017469605.1 Clostridia bacterium | reverse complement strand
TTGCGCAGCTTTCTTTTCCAAAGAAAGCGCACAGTATCAGGGGCCATGAATTGGCGTTACTCGCCCGCGCCCAGATTCAGCACCGGCACGGTCTGGCTGCCTTCGCCCGCCATGTAGGTGGGCAGCTGGCCGTCCCACTGGGAAATCTCGGTGTACTTGATCAGGCCGTCGGTCAGCGACTCGGCAATCTGCTTGTTGGCTTCGGCCTTGGCCTCGGCCTCAGCGCGGATGGCATAGGCGGCAGCGTCAGCGTTGATCTTCTGCACGTTGGCCTCGGCTTCGGCGGCGATCTGTTTGCGGCTGGCGGCCTGCTGGGCCTCCATGGTCTGCTGCTCCTGTTCGATCTCAGCCTTCAGCTTGCCCTGCTGGGCTACCTGCTTGGCTTCCACCGCGTCGGTGAAGGCGTCGGTAAAGTCAATGTTTTCAATGGATACGCTGATGATGTTGATGCCGTAGCGGCTCATTTCATTGGAGAGCACCTCGCGGGTGGACACCGACAGCTGATCCCGGGAGGAAATCAGCTCCTCCGCGGTATACTTGCTGAATACGGCCTTCATGTTTTCCAGCAGGCGGGGCGAAACCAGGGTATTGAAGTAGTTGACGCCCACATCCTTAAACAGGTTCATGGCGGTGGTCTTATTGATATTATAGTTGATGGAGCCCACCACGTTTACCTGCTGGATATCGCTGGAAAATGCTTCTGTCGTAAAGCTGTTTTTCTGCTCCCGGTTATCCATCAGCGTGACCTGCTTGAAGGGAGATTTAAAATGGAAGCCTGCGTCCAGGGTATAATCGGCCACCTTGCCGAAGGTGGTCAGGATGCCGGTATAACCGGTGGGCACAATGGAGGTGCAGCAGCCGTATACCACCAGCGCCAGGATCACCAGCAACGCCGCCAGCGCGATCCCCCGGGGCAGCTTCTTATTGATCGGCGTGCGGACAGGGCGGGCATTCTGATAAGGTGCGTTGTTCATGTGTATATCCTCCTTTGCGCCATGAAGCGCGCTCTTTTGATTACGGGTACACTATATCACGCGGCGGCGGTTCATGCAAGCGCTCCCTGTTCCAATACCGCCTTCCGGCCGCCCAAATGTCACTTTTGCCTGCTTTCAGGCGCGAAATATCACTTTCTTTGTCGAATGATAAGTGCTTATGTCTATTTCCACAATTGGCAATAAAAGTATGTTATAATCGCCTCATCCAAGGGATCAGACGGCAAAGGACGGCCTTCGCCAAACCCCGCGCCGCCGGGAAACAAAAGGAGGAGCTATATGGACCGGATCCAGATACTGATTACCGACGACAATGATGAAATACGCGCGTCCCTGCGCGCCTACCTGGAAAGCCAGGAGGATATGGCCGTGGCCGGCGAGGCCGCCAACGGCTCTGACGCGCTGCGGCTGCTGAATGAAAAGCAGGTGGATGTCCTGCTGCTGGATATGATCATGCCGCAGCTGGACGGCTTTGGCGTATTGGAGCAGATACAGCTTTTGCCCGCGGAAAACCGTCCCCGGGTGATCGCGCTGACCGCCCTGAGCCGGGAGGATTTTATTCATAGGGCCCTGCGGCTGGGCGTGGATTATTATATGGTAAAGCCTGCCGATATGCAGGCCATCGCCGCCCGCATCCGGGACGCCGCCCGGCAGCAGGATATCGTCAGCGCCGATCCGCTGCCCTTTCCGGTAACCACGCGGTCGGTGGACGACCGGCTGAGCAATATTTTTTTGAGCCTTGGCATCCCGGCCCACATCAAGGGGTATCAATTTTTGCGGGAAGCCGTCAAGCTGGTACTGGAAAACCCCGACAGCATCAACCGCATCACCAAGGAGCTGTACCCCACCATTGCCCGCCGCTTTGGCACCAGCGCCAGCAAAGTGGAGCGCGCCATCCGCCACGCCATCGAGGTGGGCTGGAGCCGGGGCCGGGTGGAAAGCCTGAACCGGGCCTTTGGCTGCCGGGTGGCCACCCCGGAGGACAAACCCACCAACGGCGAGTTCATCGCGCTGATTGCCGATAAGCTGTCCCTGGAGGAACAGCAGCGCAGCGCGCTGTGAGAGGGACCCGCACTTAACGCAAAAAGCGGCGGAGGGCGCCTTTGGGGACGTCCTCCGCCGTTTTGGTGTCGGTAGCCGGGCTCGAACCGGCACGCTCAAAGAGCATCAGATTTTAAGTCTGAGGCGTCTGCCAATTCCGCCATACCGACATAACGGCTTTATTATACCACAATTCACAGCGCGTTTCAACGTGCTGTTTTCAATTTAATACCAGCATAAAAACTCTGTTTTTTATTTTACATAAACGGTATATATGCCTGTATCCGCCGCATACCTTGGGACATCAAAACCGAAAGCGAGGCGGACACAATGGCAGTATATACATATTTTGGCGGCGGAAATACCGGCAAAGGATATGAGCACTTTTTGCGGGAGCTGCGCCCGCGGCAGGAGGATGCGCGGGTTTGCATCGTGCGGGGCGCGGTGGGCACCGGGCGGCATATGGCGCTGGCAGCAGCGGCTGCCGAATGGGAAAAACAGGGCAGAAACGTAATCCGCTATGAAGGCGCGGAGGAACCGGGCCACCTGGCCGCTGTGGTATCCGGGCATTGGGCCGTGCTGGACGGCGCTGTACCCCTGGGGCCCGAGGCGGCTCCGGGCGATCTGGAAATTGATCTGAGTGCAAGCATTGTGCTTTACGCCCTGCGGAGCGAACGTGCGCGGGCAGGCGCCCTTTATAAGCGCATGCATGGCTTGCGCAAGCGGGCCTGGCGCTGCCTGCAGGTGGCGCACACCGCCTGGAGCGACAGCGCCGCCATTTATGCCGAAGCCGTGGACAGCGGCGCGCTGATGAACCTGCGCCTGGAGCTGTCCCGCCGGATGGAGGGAGCGCCCGGCCTGAAGCAGCGGGTATTTGCCCAGGCCGTTACGCCGGAAGGCATCTTGAGCCATGCTGACAATCTGCTTCGCCCGAACACCATATGCCTGGACATGCCCTGGGGCTTTGATCCTGACACGGTGCCCTACCCCATCGCCGCCGCGCTGCAATTGCGGGGCGTGGGCCATATTGCCGCCATGCAAACGCTGGATGGCGGACGGCTTCAGCATCTGTGCACCGATACCCATGCCATCGTGGTCTTTGCCGAACCCGGCCGGGAAACCCGCAAGCTGCCCTTTGATGAAAGCGTATTGCGCCGGGAGCAGGACGCCCTGGCCTTCAACCGAGCCGCCCATGACCTATGGCTGCGCCAGGCTATTGAAGCGCTGGCCGCCGCCCGGGAATGCCGGGA
>JAFUGB010000172.1 GCA_017469605.1 Clostridia bacterium | reverse complement strand
GATGCATTGCTCCCTGCTGGCTGAAGAAGCCGTAAAGGCGGCCGTAGAGGATTATATGAAAAAGCATCCGGACGCGGTAATCGACTGATCACCCGCGCCGGCAATTTCCCCGGAGGAACGAAATGCCCGATATTCATGGCAATCTGGAAGGCGTGCGCAAAAGCACGATTGCAGAGCTTGAAACGCTGTATGATTATCCCATAGACCGTGATGAATACCTGCCCCAGGAGCTTGCAAAAGTTCTGGGCAGGTATTCATGCGCTTTGAACAGAGAAATATCGCTGTACGTCAGCCGGGACGGCGAAGTGCTGGATATCACCGTAGGCGATACCGCCAGCGTGCCGCTGAGCGATATCCGCCTGCGCCGCAGCAGCCGCAGGCTGTCCCGGGTGCGCTGTATCCATACACATCCCCGGGGCAGCGCCGAGCTGAGCGATGTGGATATCACCGCGCTCAAATCGCTTTGGCTGGACAGCATGTGCGCCCTGGGCGTGGATACCCAGGGCGATATCACCGGCGTACAGGCGGCGTTCCTGCATGAGCGCGTCAACGGTGAACCTCAGCCTGTCCGCACTCCCATCATGCCCCTGCGCCGGCTCCCGCAGCAGGCGCTGATGGATGAAATCGCTTTATCCGATGAACGCGTATTGCAGGGTGAGGAAAAGCAGGAGCAGGATGCGCCCGAGCGCGCCCTGCTGGTGGGCATTGACAGCATGGAATCGCTGGATGAGCTGGCCGCCCTAGCCGAAAGCGCGGGCGCGGCGGTGATTGGCCGTTCCTTTCAGCGCAAAACCCATCCGGATACCGCCACCTATATCGGCAGCGGGAAGGCAGAAGAGCTGGCGCTGGACGCCCAGGCCATGGAGGCTGACGTGATCATCGTGGACGATGAGCTCACCGGCGCCCAGCTGCATAACCTGGAGGATATCATCCGTGTCAAGGTGGTGGATCGCACCACGCTGATCCTGGATATATTTGCCCAGCGTGCCCGAACGGCCGAGGGCCGCTTGCAGGTGGCGCTGGCGCAGCTCAAATATCAAAGCGGCCGCCTGATCGGCCAGGGCCTGGTGCTGTCACGCCTGGCCGGCGGCATCGGCACCCGGGGCCCCGGTGAAAGCAAGCTTGAAATGGACCGCCGCCGCATCCGTGAGCGCATTACGCAATTGCGCCGGGAGCTGAACGAGCTTGAGAACCAGCGCGCCCTGCGCCGCAAGGCCCGGGAACGCAGCGCCATCCCGGTGGTGGCGCTGGTGGGCTACACCAATACCGGGAAATCCACCCTGCTCAATAAAATGACCGGTGCGGACGTATACGCTCAGGACCGGCTGTTTGCCACGCTGGACGCCGTTTCCCGCAATGTGCAGCTGCCCGATGGCGGCGAATACCTGCTGGTGGATACGGTGGGATTTATCCGCAAGCTTCCCACCGAGCTGGTGGAGGCTTTTCATTCCACATTGGAAGAAGCGGCCCTGGCCGACGTGCTGGTGATCGTAAACGACGCCTCCTCCCCGGATATGCTGGCCCAGCACGCCGTGGTGGAAGAAGTATTGCAAAAGCTGGAAGCCACCGGACAGCCGCGTATCGATGTACTGAACAAATGCGACAAAGCGCCAGCGGATGATTTTTCCCCGCTGCCCAAGGCCATTCGTATTTCAGCCCAGACCGGCGAAGGGCTGGATGCTTTGACCCGCGCCATCGCCGGAGCGCTGCGCAGCCGTGAATGCAAGGTTTCCGTACTGGTGCCCTTTGATCAATACGCCGTCATTGGTGAAATGCGCCAGCTGGGCCGTGTGCTCAGCGAGGAGTATTTGGAAAACGGCACCCAGGTTACAGCCATGCTGGAACCCGCCGCCTACGGGCGCCTTGCGGCTCGCTATCCCGCCGTGATGCGCGGAGAAGCCCCATGATCGCGCAGTTGGCCGCCCTGGTAATGTCGCTGTTGGCCGCTTTTTCGGTAAGCCTGAATACGCTGGCGGCCGACCTGTCCCCCAGCGGCTATCTCATTCTGGTCAACCGGGATTACAGGCTGCAAAGCAGCTATATGCCGGATGATCTGGTATATCCAAACGTAAAGCATTCCAGCAGCGCTTACCAGATGCGCGCCGACGCGGCCGCTGCCCTGGAAGAGCTTTTTGCCGCCGCCAAGGAAGAGGCCGGTTATACCCTGTACGCCCATTCAGGCTTTCGCAGCTATGAAACCCAGCGCAATATCTATGATCGCAAAATTAAAAACACCAGGAATTTAAACCAGGCGCGCCTACTGGTGGCCGACCCGGGATGCAGCGAGCATCAGCTGGGGCTGGCCATGGACGTTAAAAACAGCCCCGACGGATCGCTGAACAGCGCCTTTGGCAAAACAAAAGAGGGTATCTGGCTGGCCGAAAACGCCTGGCGCTTCGGGTTTATTATCCGTTACAAGGAAGAATGGACCGATGTGACCACCTATGCCTATGAGCCCTGGCATATCCGGTATGTGGGCAAAGCCCACGCGGCCGTTTTGCAGGAGCTGGATATTCCGCTGGAACAGTATGTGGAATTGCTGCGCAGCCTGGCGGCTGATGCTTATATCGAAGGAGACTGATATGCGAAAGCTGTTATGCCTGCTGCTGGCGCTGTTTTCCCTGTGCCCGCTTTTCGCGCTGGCTGAGGACGAACCGTTGCCCTGGGATTACGCCATTGATCCGCTGACGCTGCGCAACCTGAACGGCTATCTGACGCTGGCCAATCGCGATCACCTGCTGGCTTCGGCCTATGCGCCGAGCGATCTGGTCAACGTGACCGCCAGGCATGTCAGCGGCAGATTTCAGCTGCGGCAGGCCGCGCATGACGCGCTGCTGGCCATGTTTGCCGCCGCCGACGCCGATGGCTGTACGCTGTATGTAAAAAGCGCTTACCGCAGCTATCAAACCCAGAACACCATGTATTATAACCGGCTGAAGGCCAACAACGGCAAGGACGACGGCTGGGTCAGCTATCCCGGCGCCAGCGACCATCAAACCGGCCTGGGGCTGGATATATTGAACTATGCCTGGACTCAGAAAAGCGGCATGAACGCCGAATTTGCCAACACCAAAGAAGCGCAGTGGATGGCGGCACACTGCCATGAATATGGCTTTGTGATCCGCTATCAGCAGGATAAGCAGGAAATAACGGGCATCAACTTTGAGCCCTGGCACCTGCGGTACGTAGGCCCCTCCTGCGCCGCATATATGTATGAAAATAACCTGTCCTTGGAGGAATTCACCCTGGAATGGCAAGCTTATATCGCCAATTATAATGCCCGGGGCGGAAACTATGAGGAATACTGCAAAGCGCTGACCACCCTTCCCGATCCCGTTGTCACAGGCAGCTATGACGGGCAGGGCGACGGTGAAATGTCCTTCTTCCAACCTTGATGTACACAGGAGTCTGACCATGCTTTCTTTGCGGGACAAGCTGCGCGCCACCCAGAGCGCCCCCCGCCGCAGCGCGCCTGTGCGCGACGCGGCGAGGGATTGTTTTGTGCGTGAAACCCGCTTTTCCCTGCCCGAGGGAACGCATCTGGCCGACGGCATTCTCTCCCTGATGCAGGGCGATCCCAACATCCCCCATCATACGCCGCCGGAAGATTTTCTTTTTTTGGACACCGAAACCACCGGACTCAGCCACGGCGCGGGCACGGTGGCTTTTCTGGTGGGCGTAGGCAGAATAGAAAATAACGGCTTGACCGTGCGGCAATATATGATGCGCGATTACGACGAGGAAGTCTTCGTGCTCCGTCTGGTTCAGCAGGATCTTCGCAAATGCAGAGTTCTGGTCACCTATAACGGCCGGAGCTTTGATATGCCGCTGCTGCAAAGCCGGTTTATCATGCAGCGCCTTCCCATGGATATCAGTTCCATCCCCCATGCCGATCTTCTGCATACCGCGAGAAGGGTATGGAAGCTGCGGCTCAAGCGCTGTACGCTGTCCACGCTGGAAGAGCTGATCTTCCATGAGCCCCGGGAGGACGATTTGCCCGGCGCCGAAGTTCCCCAGCGTTACTTTGATTACCTGAAGCAGCACGATTTTTCGCTGCTGGAGGATATCCTGAAGCACAACGCGCAGGACATCGCCAGTCTGGCGCGGCTTTTATTCGTTTTGGGCGCGCTTCATGAAAACCCGCTGGCTGCCGAGCATTTGCAGGATATTTACAGCTTGGGCCGGGTATATGAAAAGCGCGGCAAGCTGCAAACGGCCCGCATGTGCTACCGGGCTGCCGACGCGGGCAGCATGAGCGCCTTAAGCCGCGAACGGCTGGCGGACACGCTGCGCCGGGAAAAGCGGCCTGAAGAGGCCGCGGCCATCTATGAAAAGATGATTGCCGGCCGCCAGGGCGGAGCCAAACCTTATATTGCCCTGAGCAAGCTGTTGGAGCACCGCTTAAAGGCGCCCGCCGCTGCGGCCGACATCGCCCGGCGGGGACTGCTGTATGCCGCTGACCTGCCGCTAAGCGACCAAAACAAAGCCGATTTTGATGATCTGACCCGGCGCTATGCCAGGCTTTTAAAAAAGACAGGCGGCGGTTGACTTTTATTTGACAAAGCCGTATTATGTTTTCCATGGAGGGTGATATGCATGGGTATGTTTGATTCCTTTAAAGCGCGCAAGGCATTGATCGACCACCGCAAGGGCAATATTGCCGCCGCCCGGGCCGCCTATGAAGCGCTTTACGCAGATGGCTTCATCAATGCTTCTTATATGATTTCCTGGTCCTATATCCTTTTGCGCGAAGGCGGCGAGGAAAACTATAAAAAGGTGAAGGAAATTCTGGTAAAAGCCCAGAAGGATCCCACCCTGACCGAGCAGCAGCGCGGCGACCTGCTGGTCAATTTTGCCGTGGCCGATTACAAGCTTGGCAACACCGAAAAGGCCGTAGAGCTGCTGGAGCGAGTTCACCAAAAGACCCCCAAGGGCGAGACCTATGGCGCCCTGGGTTATGTTCTTATTGAACAGGGCGATGCCGAAAAGGCGCTGGCCTTCAACGAAGCCGCGCTGGAATATGATGATGAGGATCCGGTGATCCTGGATAACCTGGGGCAAATCCATTACCGGCTGCTGAATAACAAGGAAAAAGCGCTGGAATATTTTAATAGGGCCCATGAGCTGAAGCCTGGACAGATTGATACCCTGTGGTTCCTTTCCAGGTATGATCTGGAGGCAGGCAAGAAGGATGACGCCATTGAAAAGCTCACAACGGCGCTGGAAGGGCGTTTTTCTCCTTTGAACTATGTGACCAAAGCTACTGTGGAGGAAGAAATTTCCCGCCTTCGTGGATAAACAGGGACAGGCGATCATACGATCTACTGTAAGCAGGAGGGATCGTATGAAAATGCTGCGTAAAACCATCCCCGCCCTTTTGCTGGCGGGGATTTTTCTGCTTTCCACGGGCCTTGCCGCGTTTGCACAGCCGTTGGAAAGCGAAGCCCCCATCGCTCTGACCGCGCCGAGCTATCTGCTGATGGAAGCCGATACCGGCACCGTGATCTTTGAAAAAAACGCCGACGAGCAGCGCCCGGTGGCATCGGTTACCAAGCTGATGACCATCCTGCTGTTGCTGGAACGCATTGAAGCCGGGCAGCTTTCGCTGACCGATACCGTAACCGTATCTAAGACAGCGGCGGCGGCCACAGGCTCCACAGCGCTGCTGGACGCCGGCGCGTCATATCCTGTGGGCGATTTGCTGCGCGCCACCGTTGTGGCCAGCGGCAACGACAGCGCCACGGCGCTTGCCGAGCATATGGCCGGCACAGAGCAGGCTTTTGTTCAGCTGATGAACGAAAAAGCCGCGTCCATGGGCCTGCAGAATACCGTCTATATAAACTGCACCGGCCTGCCCGCCCAGGGACAGCATACAACAGCGCGGGATGTGGCGGCCATTGCCAGGGCTGTTTGCGCCTACCCCCTCTATTTTGAAAATTCTTCGCTCTGGCTGTCGCAGATCAAGCATCCTTCCGGACGTGTGACCGACCTGACCAATACCAACCGCCTGGTGCGTTTTTACCAGGATTGCGACGGCCTGAAAACAGGCTCCACCAATGAAGCCAAATACTGTTTGGCCGCCACCGCCCAGCGCAATGGCATGCGTCTGATCGCCGTGGTCCTGGGCGCCGATACCAGCCAGCATCGCTTTGACGATGCCCGGGCCATGCTGGATTACGGCTTTG
>JAFUGB010000171.1 GCA_017469605.1 Clostridia bacterium | reverse complement strand
TGAGCAGGTAGGTAAGGGCATATTCAGGGGTGCTGCCGGCGCCGGTGGCATACACCGTGCGGCCCTGCAGGTCCTCAATCACGTTAATTTCTTCGCCGCCCTTTTCCACAATGTACAGCACTCCCAGGGTATTGACAGCCAGCAGCACGGGCTTGTTTTCGGGCTTGATGTTTTCGTTATTGTACAGGTTGGCGATCAGGTTGGCGGGCACAGAAGCGATATCGATCTCGCCCTTATTGAACAGGGGAACCAGCTCGTCGGCGGCGGCGTACACATCCTCGGCGGTCAGCAGCTGCGCCATGCCGATGGCGGTGGGGCCGTTCAGCGCGGCCAGGCGGGGCGCGTCTTCCTCCGCCATGGCACAGGCGCTCATGGAGAGCGCCAGCAGGCAGCCAAGAACAAGGGAAATCAATTTCTTCATCATTATAACCTTCCTTTCGCCCATGACGGGCATGGCTATCATAGCGCATCAGCCACCCTTTGTCAGTTGCATTTGCAACGCAAATGTGTTTTTATGGTAGGTCAGCAGCCCTTCCTGCCGCATATGGGACAGCTCCCGGCTCAGCGCGCTGCGGTCCACTCCCAAATAAGCCGCCATGCCCGCCCGGTCAAAGGGCACGGAAAAGCACAGCCCTCCCGCGTCGCGGACGCACTCGGTCAAAAAGGCGTTCAGCTTTTCCCGAATGCTGCCCCGGGCCAGGATCTGGATGCGGTCATTCATGCGCAGCGTGCGCCGGGCCAGCATGGCGGTGAAGCGCAGGCGAAGCGCCTGGCGCAGCTCATCGTTCCCCGGCGTCTTCAGCCCACCGCACCGAAGCCAGAGCACCCGGCTGTCGGCCACGGCGGTGATGATCAGCGGCGCTGTTTCCTCCAGGTAGCAAAGCGCCTCCCCGAAGGTCTGGCCCGGGCCCACGTGGTTGAGCAGCATCTCCCGCCCGTCTATATCCTCCATGGATACGGCAACGCCGCCCTCCAGCACCAGCCCAAAGGCCGGCAGCGGATCCGGGGCGCTTTTCAGGATCTCACCCCGGGCATGGCTTTTTTCCTGAGCCGATAAAAGCCGCAGGGCGCTTTGGTATTGCTCCGGGGACAGCCCGGCAAACAGCGGACAGCGTTCAGGCATATGCATCCCTCCTGCGTTTATTATATCCATAATTGTTGCAATTGCAACAGGCATATCCGCTGGGATCGTTCTATATTTTGCCACGGCAAGCATTGACAGCACCATGGCCTTTCTATTATAATAGATGATTGTGATAAATTCCCCGGAAGGAGCCTTTCTATGCTGAAAGACGAGGTTGCGCGCAGGCGCACATTTGCCATCATCAGCCACCCGGACGCCGGCAAAACCACGCTGACCGAAAAGCTGTTGCTGTACGGCGGCGCCATCCGCCAGGCGGGATCGGTGAAAGCCCGCAAGGCCGAGCGCCATGCCACCAGCGACTGGATGGAAATTGAAAAACAGCGCGGCATTTCGGTGACCAGCAGCGCCATGCAGTTTTCCTTCAACGGGTTTGACATCAATATCCTGGATACCCCGGGCCACCAGGACTTCAGCGAGGATACCTACCGCGTGCTGGTGGCGGCCGACAGCGCCGTAATGCTCATCGACGCCGCCAAGGGCGTGGAAGCGCAGACCATCAAGCTGTTCAAGGTGTGCCGCATGCGGGGCATTCCCATATTCACCTTTGTGAACAAGATGGACCGGGCGGCCAAGGATCCCTTCGCCCTGATGGACGAGCTGGAAGACGTGCTGGGCATCCACGCCTGCCCCATCAACTGGCCCATTGGCGTGGACGGCGATTTCCAGGGCGTATACCACCGGGATAAAAGGGAAATTGAGCTGTATTTCGGCGGCGACCACGGCAAGCGCAAGGCCGAAAAGACCACCGTGGCGCTGGACGATCCCGCGCTTTCCGGCATGCTGGAGAAGCATTACATCAACCGGCTGCACGAGGAAATCGAGCTGCTGGACGAGGCCGGCGAGGGCTTTGACCTGGAAGCCGTGCGCCGGGGCGAATTGACGCCCATGTTCTTTGGCAGTGCCGTGACCAACTTTGGCGTGGAGCCCTTCCTGGAGCGCTTCCTGCAATACACGCCGCCGCCGCTGCCCCGGGAAAGCAACGAGGGCCTGGTGGAGCCGGACGACCCGCGCTTTTCGGGCTTCATCTTCAAAATCCAGGCCAACATGAACCCGGCCCACCGGGATCGCCTGGCCTTTCTGCGCATCGTATCCGGCGAGTTCCATAAGGGCATGAACGTATGGCACTCCGGCACCGGCAAGGAAATCCAGGTAAAGCAGCCCCAGCAGTTCATGGCCGACGAGCGCGAAGGCATCGAGGTGGCCTATCCCGGCGATATCATCGGTCTGTTTGACCCGGGAATATACCATCTGGGCGATACGCTGTGCGTGGGCCGCAAGATCAAGTTTGAAAAGATCCCGGTGTTCGCCCCCGAGCACTTTGCCCGGGTGCGGCCGCTGGACAGCATGAAGCGCAAGCAATTCGTCAAGGGCGTACTGCAGCTCAGCGAGGAAGGCGCCATTCAGACCTTCATCCGCGATGAGACCGGCCGGGAGGATTTCCTGGTGGGCGTGGTGGGCGTTTTGCAGTTTGACGTGCTCACCTATCGCCTCAAGAGCGAGTACGGCGTTGATCTGGTGCTGGAGCAGCTGCCCTTTAACTACGTGCGCTGGGTCATTGATACGCCCAAGCCCGTGGCCGATCTCAAGCTGACCTCCACCTCCGCCCGCGCCCGGGACGCCGAGGACCGGGACGTGCTGCTGTTTGAAAATGAGTGGAGCATCCGCCTGGCCTGCGAAAACAACAAGGGATTGACGCTGGCCGAGCTGGCGCCAAGAGAAGTGTTTTAAGGAAGATGACAGAGGGCTTTGCTCCCTCCAACGTACCCCTATAGAAAGGCTGATATAAACTTATGATCCGCAACGATATCCGCAACATCGCCATCATCGCCCACGTTGACCACGGCAAGACCAGCCTGGTAAACGAAATGCTCAAGCAGGGCGGCGTGTTCCGCCAGAACCAGGAGGTTGCCGACCGCGTGATGGACTCCAATGACCTGGAGCGCGAGCGCGGCATCACCATCCTGAGCAAAAACACGGCGGTACACTATCACGACGCCAAGATCAACATTGTGGACACGCCCGGCCACGCCGACTTTGGCGGCGAGGTGGAGCGCGTGCTCAAAATGGTGGACGGCGTACTGCTGCTGGTGGAAAGCTTTGAAGGCCCCATGCCGCAGACGCGCTTTGTGCTGAGCAAGGCGCTGGAGCTCAGCCTGCCGGTGCTGATCTGCATCAACAAGATCGATCGCCCGGATGCCCGCTGCGCCGAAGTGGTGGATGAGATCCTGGATCTGCTGATTGAACTGGACGCCGATCCCGAAACGCTGGAGCGCCCCATTCTGTACGCTTCCGCCCGCAAGGGCACCTGCACCCTGGACCTGGAGCAGGAGGGCACCGACCTGCGCCCGCTGTTTGACGCCATTATGAAGTATATTCCGGCCCCCGAGGGCGATCCCGAAGGGCCGGCCCAGGTGCTGATTTCCACCATTGACTACAACGACTATGTGGGCCGCATCGGCATTGGCCGCGTGAGCCGCGGGGTGCTGAAGGCCGGGCAGATGGTGGTGCGCTGCAACTACCTGGAGGAAGGCAAGGTATCCCCGCCCTGGCGTCTCACCGGCCTGTTCACCCATGACGGCCTCAAGCGCCTGCCCGCCGAGGAAGTGGGCATGGGCGATATCGTGGCGCTCACCGGCCTGGAGGATATCTCCATTGGCGACACCGTATGCGCTCCCGATACCCCCGATCCCCTGCCCTTCGTGCACATCAGCGAGCCCACGGTAAGCATGACCTTCTCGGTCAACGACAGCCCCTTCGCCGGCAAGGAGGGCCAGTATGTGACCAGCCGTCACCTGCGCGCCCGCCTGTACCGGGAGCTGCAGACCGATATGAGCCTGCGGGTCACCGACGGTGAAACCACCGAAAGCTTCAACGTATGCGGCCGCGGCGAGCTGCACCTGTCCATCCTGATTGAAACCATGCGCCGCCAGGGCTACGAATTCCAGGTGAGCAAGCCCGAGGTCATTCTGAAGGAGATCGACGGCGTTACCTGCGAGCCCATTGAGCGCATGGTGGCCGACGTGCCCCAGGCTTATGCCGGCGCCGTGATCGAAAAGATGGGCCGCCGCCGGGGCGTGCTGGAAAAGATGGATGACACCGACCGGGTCCGCCTGGAATTTCTGGTACCCAGCCGCGGGCTGTTTGGCTACCGCAGCGAGTTTCTCACCGATACCCGGGGCGAGGGCATCATGAGCAGCGTATTTGAGCGCTACGAGCCCTTCCGCGGCGATATCCCCCACCGCAATGTGGGCGCGCTGATCGTGTATGAAACGGGCGAAACCACCACCTACGGCCTGTTCTACACCCAGGAGCGCGGCACGCTGTTCGTGGGCAGCCAGGTGCCGGTGTACGCCGGGCAGATTTGCGGCGAAAACAGCCGGCCCGGGGATATTGTATGCAACGTATGCCGCAAAAAGCATGTGACCAACACCCGCAACAGCAGTGCCGCCGAGGAAAGCATGCGCCTGGTCAGCGTGCATCCCCTGACGCTGGAGGAATGCATGGAGTTCATCGATGATGACGAGCTGCTGGAAATCACCCCCAAGAGCCTGCGCATGCGCAAGCGCACCCTGAGCCACGAGCAGCGCGCCAAGAACGCCAGCCGGGGCATCAAAATCTGATCTTTCAAGACTGCCTTCCGCAAAACAGGGCAGTCTTTCTTATTTAAGAAGGTAAAAATCATGCTTTACGCCATCTGCGCCGCCTTTATTCTGATGTGGGTTTTCTACCTGACCTACCAGCGCGTAAAAACCGCCCCCGGGCACAGCAGGGCGCTGGCCTGCGCGGTGAAATGCGCCGCCACGGCCATGGCCGTTTTCACGGCGCTGCTGGGCTGCCTGCAAAACGGCACGGCGGCGCACTGGGTGCTGCTGTCGGGGCTTGTCGCGTGCGCCGTTGCGGACGGCGTATTATGCTACAATTTCATGGCGGGCGGGGCGGTGTTTGCCCTGGGCCACATCCTGTACATGGTGTCCTTCTGCCTGATGCGTATGCCCGATTGGCGCAGCGTACTCCTGCTGACGGCGCTGATGGGGCTGGTCACGGCGGCCTTTACCCGCTTCCGCTCGCGCATCGGCAGGCGCTATCCCTTCTTTTATGCCTATGCCACCCTGCTCAGCGTTATGACAGCGCTGGCCGCCGCCCAGCGGCCGCTGTATTTCGCCGGGGCGCTGCTGTTTGCCTTCTCCGACGGGCTGCTGGGCTATCTTCTGGTGGACCGCAGCCACATGCGGCTGGACTATGTGAGCCTGGGCGCGTACTACCTGGGGCAGTTTATTTTGGCGGCGGCCGTCATTCTCCATTGATTTTGTTCATATACCCTATTGACAAGGCGCTTGACCTGTGTTATTATACCTATAATTCCGATAGGTAATAAGTGTTTGGAGGTTGTTTTGATGAAGATTTATGAACAGTTTACCGATCTGATCGGCAATACCCCGCTGCTGGAGCTCAAAAAACTGGAAGCCGCCCATCAGCTGGAAGCCACCATCGTCGCCAAGCTGGAATACTTTAATCCCGCCGGCAGCGTGAAGGACAGGATTGCCCGCGCCATGATCGACTACGCCGAGGCCAAGGGCGTAT
>JAFUGB010000170.1 GCA_017469605.1 Clostridia bacterium | reverse complement strand
TGGGGTCAAAGACCTGGTCTGCCGGATAGAAACGACCGTCATTATCATTTTTTGGGGGTTTCCTTACCATGTACGAAGACAAAACGCTGGTCTGCAGAGATTGTGGCGCTGAATTTGTATTCACCGCCGGTGAACAGGAATTCTATGCAGAAAAAGGCTTCCAGAATGAGCCCACCCGCTGCAAAGCTTGCCGTCAGGCTCGCAAGGCCAGCCGTCCGGCTCCCGGCGCTCCCCGCGAGACCTACACCACCACGTGTGCGAATTGCGGCGCTGAGACCACTGTTCCTTTCATTCCCAAGAACGACCGCCCCATCTATTGCAGCGAGTGCTTCGCCGCGATGCGCCGGTAATTATACCGCTAAAAGGTGAGAGCAATAACGGAGGACCGTTTGGTCCCCCGTTTTTTTGCGTTCCAAAGCCAAGCGAAAACGCGCCTTTACGGTACAGCAAAAAAAGCTGTTGACAAATGAAGTAGACAGTTGTATACTCTTATTGTAGACAATTGTCCACTCTATACAGGAGGTATATCTTATGCCCATACAATGCACCGACGCCGAATGGAAAATCCTGGAAGTGCTCTGGGACCGTTCCCCCCGCACCATGGCCGAAATCACCAAAACCCTGGCGCCCAGCACCGGCTGGACCCGGCATACCGTGATCACGCTGCTCAAGCGCATGGAGGAAAAGGGCACCGTCAAAGTGGATGAATCGAGCCCGGCCAAAACCTATACCCCGGCGGTGACAAAGGACGAAGCCTCCACCGACCAGGCCCGCAAATTCCTGAGCCACATTTTCAAGGGTGACGCCTCGCTGCTGATCAACCAGCTGGTGTCCTCGGGCGATCTGACGGTGGAGGATATGCAGGAGATCATTGACGCCATGAAAAATTCCAACCGCAAGTGATACAAACAGGCCCTTTCCATCGTCTATATATATGTAAGGAAGGTACAAAAGAAAACATAAAGGAGAAACGCCTATGCGTACCGCGCTGATATACAACTTCCTGATCGAAGCCAATATCATGGCCAGCATCGCCATTGTGCTCATGATGCTGCTGCGAAAGTTTCTGCGCAGGCAGCTGGGCAATGCCGCCCTGTGCTTTGGCTGGCTGCTGGTGGCCGTAAGGCTTTTGCTGCCGCTGTCGCTGCCCAATCCTTTGATCAACGCCATCCGATCGCCCTTTGCCATGGACCAGGCCATCCGTCCCATCCCAGGTCAGGTAAAGGTGCGGCTCACCGACGCCATTTCCGACGTGGGCTACCAGCTGTGGAACGGCAACCATATTGCCGCAGGCAACCGGGCCATCAGCCTGGCCTGGGACATGGAAAGCGCCAGGCTGCCCATCACCCTGGCCAAAGTCTATATCGCCGGCGTGCTCGCGGTGATCGTATGGAGCGTTTTCTGCAACGTCCGCTTCCGGCTGAAGCTGCGGGCCGGGCGCATTGAGCCCATCAGCGGGAAACTGCTGGAGCAGTATAACGATCTGTGCGCAAAGCGCGGCGTCCGACCCGTGCCGGTGTATTTTACCGATCCGCTGCCCAGCGCCTGCCTGGTGGGCGTGATCAAGCCCTGCATTGCCCTGCCGCTGACGGCCGCGCCCCAGGATGTGATCCATGTGCTCACCCACGAGGTTTGCCATCTCAAAAACGGCGACCATCTGTGGGGCGTGCTGCGGCTTGCCTGCTGCGCGCTGCACTGGTTCAATCCCCTGGTGTGGATAGCCGCCGCCATGAGCCGCACCGACAGCGAGCTGCGCTGCGACGACCGGGTGATCGCCCCCATGGAATATGAGGAAAAGCGGGCCTACGCCAACGTGCTGGTGCTGGCCGCCGCCCGGCGCAACACCCCCGGCATGGCGGTGCTGGCCACCGGCATGACCATGACCGGCAGGCGCTTGAAAACCCGCGTCACCACCATTTTGCAGGGCCGGGGCGTGCTGCGCTGGCTCAGCGTATCCTTTATGGCGCTGGCCTGCATGTGCTTGGTGGGCGCCTTTGCCACCGGGGAGGTGCGTGCGGTTCCCCGGCTTTTCCCCAGCCAGCGCGCCATCAGCCGCACCGCCATCACCAACGAGCAGGAAGCCATCGATTACGGCAAGGCCGTATTGGCGCTGGACGGCTTAAAGGTCAGCGAAAATGACCTGAGCTGGCATGTGGAAACGGCCGCCGACGATCCCGATGAATGCTGCGTGTACGCCTTGGCCGGCGGCAGCATCCCTGTGTTTGAAATGTATTTTGACCGGGCGGGCAATGTGAAATCGATCAGCGCGCCTGTTGACGGCCCCGACAGCTGGAGCGCCTGTGAAACCTCGCTGACGGCGGAGGAGCAGGAAAACCTGGCGGGCGACCTTCGGCAGTTCATTGCCCAGATCTATCCCGAAGCGGCTGAAATCTGCGGCATATACCAGTTTGCCAACGAAGCCTGGATGGACGGCAAGCGCATCATCGACGTCACCTTCTGGCGCGGCGAGGAGGCCCGGGCTTACGGATACGATGTCACGGCCTACCTGAGCGTGCTCATCGCCCCTGAAACAAGGGTGGTCTACTACGATATCCGTCACGGCAGCCTGGACGGCAACGGCTAAGGAGAAAACCATGAAAAAACTATGTTTATGCCTGCTGCTGTGCCTGCTGGCGGCCAGCGCCCGGGCCGATGAAATCTTCGGAGCGGGCTTTCCCAGCGTGACCAACTATATGGCCGACGACGGCACCATCCTCTACCATATTCCGGAGGACAATGCGCTGAAGGTGTTCAGCGCGCTGGGCGATTACAGCATTGACCTTCCCCGGGAATACAGCGATATTTGGCAGATCGATTACGCCGATCCCCAAACCTTCACCCTCATTTGCAAAACAGGCACGGGCTATACCGTGGTGCCCATCCAGGATAAAACGGTGCAGCCCGCCGTGGCGCTGCCCGAATACGCCGTGATCATCCACCGGCCCCTGGACAGCCACGTATACTACCATACCAGGGATGATTCTCGGCTGTGCCGCTTCAACTGGAAAACCGGGGAGGAAACCACGCTGCTGCCCCGGGTGGGCGGGCTGTACCTTGCCGACCGCTGGAACGGCTCCGATTACCTGGTAGTTACCCTGCCCAACGAAAAGGGCGAATACCGCGGCTATTTTTACCTGATGGCCGTGGATGCAAACGGCGGCTGCTCCGAACCCCTGGCCCTGGCCGGCGGCATGGAAAACATTTTGGGGCCCCTGTGCGCCACGCCCTGGGGCAATGTGCTGATCGCCGGAACGGATAACAACGCCAGCACCCTGTATTGTTATTCGGCCTCGGGCAGCCTTTTATGGCAAGTTCCCGCCGAATGCCGCGCATCCCGGCTGATCCCTTCCCGGGCGGGATTTACCGTCGTGGGCCATCATCGCGGCGGCCCGGTAACGCGGCGGGAAATCGATATGAACGGCCAATTGCTGGACGAGCACATCTATAAGGCCTTTGTGCCCGGCAACGGCTTCCCTGTGGTGGACGGGGAGGTATATTACGCGCCCCTCATAGAGGAGGATCCCCGCTTCATTCCGCTGGAATGACCAACAAAGAGGAGCATGATCATGAAAAAAACACTTTTGCGTTGGATCGCCGTATTGCTTCTTCTCTGCCTGTCCTGCACTTGGGCCGGCGCGAAAACGCTTTATGATCAGTACTGGCAGCCCGGCGAATATGTGCTTGAAACCATTGACGAAAGGCGCGCGCAGCACGAAGCGCTGTGGCAGCGGGTACAGGAGCTGGCCGAAGGCTCCCCGATTAAGGAGGCCAATGAAGCCAATACGCTGGAATGCCAGTACAAGCAGTACCTGCAGCTTGGAGAGGTGCCCGAACGGATTTATGCGGATGTTGGCGCATATACCTGGGCGGTGGGCCTGCCGGATGATCAGTCCATCGGCCGGGAGGAAGCCTACATGCTGGCCTGCGTGGCGGCGGAGACGTGCTTTAGGCTGACAATGGATAATTTAAGCCATTACTGGCCCATGTTTTCCTACATCACTGCCGATCCCCAAAATCCGGTCTGGGAAATCAGTTTTCTGTGCTATGATGGAACCGCTGATGAAAACGTGCTCCGAACCGTCGGCGTGTATGCCCATGACGGCAGCATATGCGGCGTTCGCTGCACAAAACCAGTGGGCTAAAAAGGACATAAAAAGCATGC
Source organism: Clostridia bacterium (assembly GCA_017469605.1). Classification (GTDB taxonomy): domain Bacteria; phylum Bacillota; class Clostridia; order Christensenellales; family Aristaeellaceae; genus SFMI01. The sequence continues at coordinate 4,835 of JAFUGB010000170.1, read as the reverse complement.
CGGTTTTATTCCCGCCGGAACGGTTGATTGCCCGACAGCCGCCGATGCATTTCTTCCGGATCCCTTCCCGCGGTCAGCGAACCGGACATTAAGATAAAATAAGGAGAAACGCCATGAAAAAGCTATTGACCCTCCTGCTGGCGCTGTGCCTGCTCTGCGGCTGTGCCCTTGCCGAGCCGGGCCCGCTGCAGTGGACGGAGGACATGCTCACCGAGATATACGGCTATTCCTACGAGGAAGCCCAGGCCTTTCAATATGAGGACGACGGAGAGGGCACGGTGACCTGCTGGCCGGAGACGCAACCAGGCTGGAAATACACGCTGCGCTACGATCAAAACGGCTGGACAGACATGATCACGCCCTTTCAGACCGGCGTGGGCTATTATCCCGGCGAAGGCACGGTACGCGCCGCGCTGAACGGCATTCGGCAGGCGGGCTGGCTGAACCGCTGGAGCCCGGAAAGCAAGGCGGCCCTGCAGGCCCATTGCCAGGAGCAGGGCATCCGCCCGCAAATGTCCCTGCTCAGCGTGCTTTCCGATGAAAACAGCACGCCCGCCCAGGCGGTATGCGCCTTCTTTGAAAGCTGCTACGGCCCAAACGCCCTATGGCCCGCGGCGCTGACCGAATGGCGGGACAGCGTATTGGCCGAATATGGCCTGGCGCTGCCCGAGGCTCAGGCGCCTTCCGCGGGCATCCGCCGGGTGGACATTCCCGGCAGCGACGCGTACGCTGTCACCTTTTACCGGGAAGCGCCCCAGGAGCTGAAGCAGGCTTTCTCCCATCCCATGCTGGATGGCTGGGAGCTGCTGTGCGGCTGCTTAAAGGCATACGATACCCTGCCCGACACCAGGGGCCTGGCGGCCTTTGAAAAGCCGGGCAAACGGCTGCTGGTGCTGCTGTGCCATCGCAGCGGCGAATGGGAAGTGATGCCGCTGGGCGAAAACGCGCTGTATGCCCAGGGCGAGCTGACCATCACCTGCGATACCGGCGTCCGCTTCTACCTGAACTATACCCTGAACGATCACGAAACGGCGCAGTTTGCCGTAGTCCCCTCCACCTATCTGATGAATGGGGACCGAACCTTTACCCCCAGCCTGTATTGCAGGATCGAGGAATACATCCGCGTGGACTCGGCCGCCCGGCAGGTGACGCGCATCCTGCCGGACGGCTGGCGGATCTATGTGGGGCAATTGGGCGATACGCCCGAGCAATGGACGGCGGACGCCCAATACCCGGCCTACCTGGGCGCGGTGGATATCAACGATTTTCCCACCACGCTGGAGGAAGCCCAGTCCGTGCGCCTACTTCCCCTGGCGCTGGAAAGCGGAAGCCTGGCCATGGCGGGCGATGTGCACCTGCGGTCCCAGACCTCCAGCCGTTCCAAGGATTTGGGGATGATCAAGGCCGGGGCGCTGCTGCCGGTGCTGGATACGCTGCCCGGCGAGCCCTGGGCCTGGATCCACACACAGCTGGGGCCCCTGAGCGGTTACGTGGCCTCCGTATATACGCAGGGCGATCCTTCCACCAGCCCGCCGCTGCCCGTGGCCAAAACAAAAAAAGAGGTTCCCCTCAAAAAGGGAACCGGCCTGCTGGACGGCACAGTACAAACGCTGCCCGCGGGCACCAGGATGCACGTGGTATTGGAGGACGGCAGCTGGTACTATGTGGCCATCCCCCAGGGAGAGCTTCGCTGGTTCATGGATATGAACAGCACCTTCGGCTATGTGAAAAAGGCCGATGTGGCGGTGGTCGGCATGGCCTGCCAGCTGGGCTGGATCAATTGACGCCTGGCCCAAGGTGATCGGTTATGCCTTGATCAGGCTTTCCAGGGTTTCATATAGGTTTTCGGGCTCCACGGGCTTGCTCAGGTGCGCGTTGAGCCCGGCCTGCATGCTGCGCTGCACATCCTCGTCAAAGGCGTTGGCCGTCAGGGCAATGATGGGGATCGTTTTGGCGTCCTCCCGGTCCATGGCGCGAATCAGGCGGGTGGCCTCCAGGCCGTCCATCTCAGGCATGCGCATATCCATCAGGATGGCGTCATAGTAGCCCGCCGGATGGGAGCCGAACAGCTCCACGGCAATCCTGCCGTTTTCGGCCAGGTCCACCTGCATTTCCCGCATGCTCAGGACCATCATCATAATTTCGGCGTTCACCGCCATATCCTCGGCCAGCAGCACCCGGCGGCCCTTCAGATCGGCGCGGCTGTACAGCATCGCGCTGTTCTTGCTTCGGAAGGCCGTCCTGAACTCATCCATCACCGTGGTGGCAAACAGCGGCTTGCGCACAAAGCTGTCTACGCCGGCTTCCTTGGCTTCGCCAGCGATATCCTCCCAATTATAGGAGGTCAGGATAATGATGGACGTTTCCTGGCCCACCGCTTCCCGGATCCTGCGGGAAGTCTGCACGCCGTCCATTTCAGGCATGCGCCAGTCCACCAGGATCAGGTTATAGGGCTCGCGCCGGGCATGGCGCATCTTTACCATTTCCAGCCCTTCCATGCCGGAGGCGGCCGATTCGCAGTTGATGCCCACCTGCCCCAGCACGATCCTGGCATGCTCGCAGGCCACGGGATCATCGTCGATCACCAGCACGTTCATTTCATGGGGCTGAAGATCGTCTTCCCGGGTTTCTTCGGCCTTGCGGCCGGATTCAGTAAAAGTGACCGATACCGTAAAGGTGGTGCCCACGCCCTTTTCGCTTTCCACCGCGATGGTGCCGTTCATCAGCTCCACAATGCTCTTGGTGATGGGCATGCCCAGGCCCGTGCTGCCGTATTTGTTGGTGGCGCCGGTATTCTCCTGGCTGAAGGTATCAAACAGCTTGGGCAGGAATTCCTTGCTCATGCCGATGCCGGTATCGCTGATAATGAACTTCAGCGTGGCTTTGCCGTCGTAGCGCGCGGCTTCCTCCACGGTAAAGTTGACGCAGCCGCCCTCGGGGGTGAATTTTACGGCGTTGCCCAGGATATTGATCAGCACCTGCCGCAGCTTCATATCGTCACCGATGTAATAATCGTCCACTTTTCCGCGGATGCGGCATTCGTATGTCAGGCCCTTGTCCCGGCACTGGCCGCCGATGATGGTATTGACCTGCTCCAGCGCCTTGGAGAACGAAAATTCCTCGCTTTTGATCACCATCCGGCCCGATTCGATGCGGGACATATCCAGAATATCGTTGATGATGTTCAGCAGATGCTGGGCCGAAGCGCCCATCTTTACCAGGTATTCCCTGGTTTTTGCCGGCGTTTCAGGCGCGTTCATGGCAATATTGTTAAGCCCGATGATGGCGTTCATGGGCGTGCGGATCTCATGGCTCATATTGGACAGGAAGGCCGTCTTGGCCTGGCTGGCTTCCTTGGCAACGGTCAGCGCGTCGCTGAGCGCCTGGCTTTGTTCCAGCGTGCGGCGCGTTTCGGAATCCACATCGGTAAAGCACGCGCTCACGTTGTGAACAATATGGTCGTTCCGATCCTCGGGATGGCGGACGCCGGCAAACCGGATCATTTCATAGGATTCCCGGCCGTGGCGGCGCACCGTATACCGGTAGGAGATGACGCGCTCGGTTTTCAGCGCCTCGCGGATGGCGTCGGGCTGGATGAACCGGAGGAATTCCTCCAGGTACTGCTCGGTAATGTATTTGTTCGCGTAGTCGGTAAAATTCTGAAGGTAGTCAAACTGGTCGCCCACGCGGAACCCGTTATCCACATCGGAATGCGCCTGGTAGCAAACACCCCGGTTGTTATCCAGTTCAATATAGTATACGCTGCGGTAATCGGCCGCCAGCGCCGTGATCATCTTCTCCTGCTGGTCCCGGTGCCTGCTCTCTTTCAGCAGCTGCTCCTGCAGGGCCAGCCGCTGCTCCAATTCCTGCTGCTTGCCCCGGGCCTCGGCCTCGGCGGATTTGATCCGGGCCATCTCGGTCACATCCACACACATGCCCAGGGTGCACAGGCGGCCCATGCCATCGATGAACTTGAGCTTGGTGGTTTGCAGGTTGCGGATAACGGCACCGGTGGCGTCAGGCACATCCTCAAAGAAAATATAGGGCTCTTCCATGGAAAGCGCCTTCCGGTCGTCCTCCACAAAATGATCGGCCGTCGCCTTATCAAAGATTTCGTGATCGGTGAGCCCAACGACGCCTTCGGGGGTCGATTTATGGGCATAATCGGCAAACGCCTGGTTGCAGGCCAGGTAAACGCCGGTTTGGGCATCCTTGGAAAAGCTCATGGCCGGCATATTGGAAAGCAGGGATGCCACCGAGGCCATCAGGTTGGCAAGCTTTTCGGCCGATTCCACCTCGCGCATCAGGCGGCGGTTCTCCTTTTCGGTTTCCCTGGCTTCCAGCAGCGCTTTTTGCTTGGCCTGGCCTTCGCGCACGTCGTCGTCCACATCCTTGAAGCCGCACACCACGCCCATTTTGCCGCCGGGCATATCCACCTTGGCAAACTCGATGCGGAAATACCGCTGGCTGCCGTCGTCCATAGCACGCAGGTAGTTAACGTTATACTGCGGTTTTTGGGAAAGCTTTTCTGCGATATGGCTGAGCTCCAATTCTTTTTGGAGCCGCTCCTGATCAGTGGGCGCCACGGTGGTGCGGATATAATATTCCTTGGCCTGGGAATACTTCAGCTGCCCCAGGGCTTCGCGGATGGGCGCGGCATGGGCGGTATTGCCCTCGGTATCCCCGCGGTACAGCGAAAAGCTTTCGTTCTCCACATCCTTGATCAGCCACACCGTATGGTAGGCTTGGCTCAGCGCTTCAATGACCGCCTGGCGCTCCGCCAAGTCAGATTCCTTGCTCTGGCGCTTATAGGTGTTATCCGATATGAACACGTA
>JAFUGB010000169.1 GCA_017469605.1 Clostridia bacterium | reverse complement strand
TGTCCGCTTTTTTATAATTCATTGTTTCAAACTTTTCTTCCCCGGGAAGAAAGCGCGTATCCTTCCCCGTCAAATTCCAGTTTATCGCTTTCCGAATGTGGTCCCCTTATCGTTCCCCCGCCAATTTCTGTTTGTACAATTTTAAGTTGGGATCAGTCGTTGTCCAGCGCCTCCAGGCCCCTGCGCGCTTCGGGCTTGCTGTCGCCATGGCGGACAAAGAGCATGGTGATGAAGGCCAGCGCCACAAACACCGTGGCGTAGGGGAACAGCGTGGTCATGCCGGCCCTGTCCATCAGCGCGCCGCTGAGATAGGGCGTGATGGTCTGGGCGGCCATGCTGGCGGTGTAGTAATAGCCGGTATAGCGGCCCACATCGCCGCCGCGGCACATTTCCACCACCATGGGAAAGCTGTTCACATTGATGGTGGCCCAGGCAATGCCCGCCAGGGCGAACATGGCGTTCATCAGCAGGGCGTTGCTGCCGGCCCGCAGGAAGGAGGCTGTAAGGAAGGCCGCGGCCAGCATCACCACCCCGGCCAGGATGGTTTTTTTGCGGCCCACGCGGCTGGCGATGATGCCCACAGGCAGGTAGCTGACGATGGCCGCCGCCTGGGCGATGATCAGGGTCATATTGAAATCGCGGTTCAGCACCTTGCCGGCATACACGCTGTATTTGCTGGTAACGGCGTTGTAGCCCATGAACCACAGCACAATGGAAAGCAGGATAAAGACCAGGCTGCGCCTTTCGGCCGCGCCCAGCTTGCCGCCCTTGCCGGCGGTTTGTTCTTCCTCAATGATGCCGTAGCGGGCGCTTTCCTCCCGCATTTCCCGGGCCCATTTTTTCTCCCGGACGGTGAGCATGAAGATGCCCAGCGAAATCAGCATGAGCCCGGCCACGATGGCAAAAAAGCTTCGGTAGGGCATCAGCGCGTTTTTGGCCGAGCCCGTGGCAAAGGCGATGCCCAATGCCAGAATGATGATGCCGCCCGCGCTGCCCATCAGATTGATGATGGCGTTGCCCTTGCTGCGCAGGGGCTTCATGGTCACGTCCGGCATCAGCGCCACGGCCGGGCTGCGGAAGGTGGCCATGGCGATGAGCAGCAGCAGCAAAATGCCGATGAACAGGATCAGCGGCGTGCGGTTCATGGCGGTCTGGGCATGGGCATAGGCCTGGCGGGCTGGAGCCACATAGGTGATGTACTCCGGCGTGTCCAGCGTCATGGCCCTGAACCGCTCCCGGCTGATGGCGGTGGCGTTTTCCGCGCCTTCCCCGGCCAGCACAAAGCGCTCGCCTTCCGGGGTCATGAGCTCGGTATCGTATTCAAAATCATACAGCGTGGCCAGCGCCTCGGGCGTGTCCATGCCCCGCACGGCCTCCAGGCTTTTCAGCTGCAGCCCGTCCGCCCAGCTCAGGCCAAACAGCAGCGCGGCGGCCGCCAGCGTGCCAAAGAAAATAAAGGGCGTGCGGCGGCCCATTTTGCTGCGGCATTTATCGGAAATGGCGCCAAACAGCGGCAGCATGAACAGCGCCAGGATGTTGTCCAGCGCCATGATGATGCCGCTGTGCGCCTGGTTCATGCCAAATTTATCGGTGAGGATCTTGGGGATCAGGTTGTCATAAGCCTGCCAGAAGGCGCAGATCAGGAAAAAGGCAAAGCCCACCAGCAGGGTGCGTTTATAGGACAGCTTCATTTGGGAACCCCCTATGCCGTTTTTTATTATTGTACGCCTTTTTTCGCCGGATTGCAACAAGAAGGACGCCCTTGTTTGACAAAAGCATTGGGGCGCGCTAAAATAGCGGTGCGCTTCGGCCGCAAAGGCGCGAAAGCGTTAAAAACAAGCGTCTGTCGGAGCTGCTCCATGCTGATGAAGAACGATCTGCGCGATAACCGCACCCCCGGGGCCATTTGCCTGAATATGCTGCTGGCGGCGGCCAGCCTGTTCGCCAACGGCTTTGGCGTGTATCTGACCATCCAGGCCAATATTGGCGTGGGCCCCTGGGACGTGCTCAATCTGGGGCTGTCCAGGAGCCTGGGCATCCTGTACGGCACGGCCTCCATTGCCGTTTCCTGCACGGTCCTGACCGTTGATGTGCTGCTGCGGGAGCCCATTGGGCTGGCCATGTTCATCGATTCCGTGGTGGTGGGCAAGGCGGTGGACTTTTTTAACTGGGTGGACGCCGTGCCGCCCGCCCAATCGCTCCTGGCCGGCGTTCCCCTCCTGCTGGCCGGCCTGGTGATCATGGCCTACACCCAGTATACCTATATGATCGCTTCCCTGGGCTGCGGGCCCCGGGACACGCTGCTGGTGGGCATGGCAAAGCGCATGCGCCGTCTGCCCATCGGCGCGGTGAGCATTGCGCTGCTGAGCCTGGCCACGCTGGCGGGCTGGCTGCTGGGCGGCCCGGTGGGCGTGGGCACGCTGATCTGCGCCTTTGGCGCGGGCCCCATCATGCAATTGGCCTTCCGCACTGTGCGCTTTGACGCCACGCTGGTGCGCCATCAGCGCGTTACCGATTCGCTGCGCGTGTTCCTGGGCCACAGGGCGGCGGCGTAAAAAACAACAGGGCTATAACAATCTTTACTTTCGGCGGTGATTCAGGTATAATAGGTGCAGGAAGTATCATATTATATGGAGGAGCATGCCTGTGTACCGGCAAGAAGATTACGCGGATATCTGCGCCCAGCTGCGCAGAAGGAGGATGGCGGTATATACCGCCGCGGCGCTGCTGCTGATTTTGAGCGTGGTTTCCTTTGCGCTGCGATGGCCGCAGGGCTGCACCGCCGCGCTGACGGCGGCGTCGGTGTGCCTGCTGGTTTTCTGTTATCTTATGCTGATCGCCCCGGTGCGGGCCTACCGCAATCATATAGACCATGCCCTTCGCGGCCGCACCCATGACACCCAGGGCCAATTTATGGAGATGGAAGCGGACGCCGTGCTCCGCGACGGGCTGCGGCTGTATCCCCTGCATGTCAATGTGGGCGCCGGCCTGCGGGACGACGGCAGCCGCCTGTTCTACTACGATGCCAACCTGCCCCGTCCCGATTGGCGCGCGGGCGATACGCTGCTCATCACCGCCTATGACAACCTGGTGGTCAAATGGACCCGGGTAAACATCAAATCATGATTGGAGCATCCCATCAAATGGAAGAAACCATCCTGGTATGCGTCACCGTGCAAAAGGAATGCGAACGGCTGATCCTGGCGGGCAAGCGCCTGGCCGACAGCGCCCGCCTTCCCCTGCGGGTGCTGCATGTGGGCGGGCCCGACGCCGCGCCCCTGGGCAGCGAGGATACGCGGGAGGCGCTGAATTTTTTGTACGCCCTGTCCCGGGATACCGGCGCCGAAATGACGCTGCTGTACAGCGCCGATGTGCGCCAGGCCATTGTGGATTACGCCCATCAGGTTCACGCCGTATGCGTGGTTGTGGGCAGTGACAGGCAGGGCGGCTGGGCCATGGCCGAGGCGCTGGAGGAGCTGCTGGACGACAATATCACCATCATGCGCGCGTAAACGCCCCACCGCGACCTTCTTATAGACAGACCGGAATTTGGCGGAGGAGGGACGAACGGGGGCGTTCTCTTTCGGAGCCCGAAAGAGAACCAGAAAGGGCTGCGTTTGTCGCCGTAAAAGCGGCAAACGCAAAGAGAAACGATATCATAAAGACCCGCTCCCGGGCGGCGCGGCAAAGCCGCGCGACCTGTGC
>JAFUGB010000168.1 GCA_017469605.1 Clostridia bacterium | reverse complement strand
GGCGCCATTGATTCCGTCATCGTCCGGTGCGACCGCATCCTGGATGAAGACGGCGTGCGGGAAATTACCAACGAGGACGTGGTCCGTGCCACCCAGATGGCGGATATCATGAGTTCCGAAGCGCTGCGGGTACTGGCCCTGGCGTACCGGGAAGGGGACACCGTGCCCCAGGAAAAGGATATGATCTTCGTAGGGCTGGGCGCCATGATCGACCCGCCCAAGGAAGGCGTGAAGGAAACCGTTGACGAGTGTCATCACGCGGGCATCGACGTGGCCATGATCACGGGCGACCATAAGATCACGGCCTTTGCCATCGCCAAGGAGCTGGATATCGCTACGGATATTTCCCAGAGCATTTCCGGCGCGGAGATCGATGCGATGGATCCCGAAGAGTTCCGGAAGAACGTGCTGGATTACCGCGTGTTCGCGCGCGTGTCGCCGGAGAATAAAGTGCAGATCGTGCAGGCGTTCCAGTCACACGGCAAGATCTGCTCCATGACGGGCGACGGCGTCAATGACGCACCGTCCCTGAAAGCGGCGGATATCGGCGTGGCCATGGGCATCGGCGGTACGGAAGTGGCGAAGGATGCCGCGGAAATGATTCTGGTGGACGACAATTTCATCACTATTAAGAATGCCGTGATGGAAGGCCGGAACCTGTTCAATAACATCAAGAAGTCGGTCGTGTACCTGCTGCGCTCCAATTTCGGCGAAGTGGTGCTGATGGCGTCGGCCATCTTTGCGGGCCTGTCTTCGCCCCTTTCCACCATCCAGATCCTGTGGGTGAACCTGCTGACGGATACGGCGCCCTCCCTGGCCCTGGGCATGGACGTGGGTTCGGACGCGGTCATGAATGAAAAGCCCCGGGACGTAAAGGCCGGCATTTTAAACCGGAGCGATTACCTGAATATCGTGATCCAGGGCCTGATCAGCGGCGGCGTGACACTCCTGGCGTTCCTGCTTCCCGTAATCATGCAGTACGGGACGGGAAACATCCTGGCGAATTTAGAAGGAAACGAAGAACTGTTGCGGCTGTGCCGGACCTATTGCTTCAGCACCCTGGCCATCAATGAGATGCTGATGGCTTACGTCTGCAAGACCAAGGGCAGCCTTGCCTTTGCCACGAAAGAATCCTGGAACAACAGGGCGCTGAATATTATCACGGCCGTGGGCATTGCGTTGCAGATCGGCATCCTGCTTGTTCCCCCCATGCGTTCCCTCCTGAAGCTGGCGCCCGTGGGCACTGTTGACATTGCGCTGATCCTCTTCATTGCGGTGGCCGGTGTCTTGATCAACGCGGCGATTACGCTGGCGAAAGAGCGGCTCGACATCAAACGGGAACGGAATCTGTAAGGGATGTTTCTGAGAGATAAGTATTATGAGCAATATTATATGTTTTAATAGTTCAGCACCAAAAGAAGAATGGCTTACCATGTCCAATCAGGGAACAGATTGTTTTTTGGAAGTGATAATCAAAGCAGCTTCTGATAGAGCCATGACAGCAAGTCAGAAAAATCTTATCAATTTTTTAATAGAACGCAAAGATGTGAATGAAATTGCTCCGGGAACAGCTTCCTTTGACATTGATGAGATGCCTTGGAATCCGTGTTCATTACATGAAGATGTTAGCTATATGCTTGGAATCATTGAGGCGGCCAAAGATCCAAATTCTTGGAAACAGCTCGATTATAGCCCGAATGAGCAAATCATTATTCCGTGGCTGGAAAGATTTGCCGAAATGATTAAGAAAATGGACTGACAAATTTCCGATTTATCTTCTATAGAAGGGGAGAATAGGAATTGGAAAGTAAAGAAGCGCTAACAACATCAAGGAAAATAGTAAAAATGGACAGACCGAAACAGCAAACCAGCCCCCGGGGATATTTTCCACGGAGCGTTTTGCTTTGCTTATTATCATAAGAAGTGTGATTTCAGGGCGGCTCTTACGTTTGCGTCAAAAATCGCCACCGAAAGCGTAAAATATGCAGGGCCCTGGGAATGGGCGAAGAAAGTTTGCGTGTGAAAGAGCAGTTGGATCGTTTTCAGTGACACGAAAGTGAGTGATACAAATGGCTGACAATATTTCGCGTGAAACAATTTCCGTTTCTGAGTGGGCATCTTCCGGGATTGTTTCAAACGAAGCGCCTGATAAAAATAAAATTGCGGAAGCAAGCCGCATTATCGCGGCGCTGCAACATGAACTGGAGCAGCTGGCGGATTTGGGCAGCGGTCCGTTTGCCGCGGCAATTTATGACGTGGAGGGGAACCTTGTGGTAAAAATGCCGAACACCGTTACGCTGGACAATTGTTCCCAT
>JAFUGB010000167.1 GCA_017469605.1 Clostridia bacterium | reverse complement strand
GCTGGCAGGCGGCGCAAAGGAAGTGGCGCTGCTGACGGCCACCATAGCGGTGCAGTTCAAAAAAGTCTGAAGGGGAGGAAGGCATGCTTTCCTCCCCTTGCCTTTATGAAAAAAGTTTGATATAATGTTACAGAAATATTAAAGAAAGAAGGCGCTTTATGACCCGTTTGCAGGAGATTACCAACCGTTATCCCATCCGCAAAACGAAGGAGCAAAAGGACGCTTTCCTGAAATATGCCGTGACCGAGGCCCGGGGGATGGGGTATACGGCCCGGGTGGAGCGGAACGGCGGGCACAGGAATTTTGTGGCAGGCGACCCGGAGCGCGCCAATGTGATCTTCACCGCCCATTACGATACCTCGGCCAACCGGCTGCTCCCCAATCCCATGATCCCGCGGAATATCCCGCTGTTCCTGCTGTGCCAGCTGGGCATTGTGGCGCTGCTGTTTGTGGTCAGCTTCTGCGCGGGTTGGCTTTCCTTTGTCCTCACCCGGGAAAGCGGGCTGACGCTGGTCGTTTTCCTTTTGGCGTATTATGCGCTTTTGATGCTCATGATCCTGGGCCCGGCCAATAAAAACAACGCAAACAGCAATACCTCGGGCGTGGCCGCGGTGATGCAGCTGATGGCGCAACTGCCCGTTGAAATCCGGGATCAGGCGGCTTTCCTGCTGTTTGATAACGGGGAAAAGGGAAAAGCCGGCAGCCGGGCTTATGCCGGCCGGCATCCTGAAATCAAAAAGCAAACGGTGGTCTTCAATATGGATTGCGTGGGCGTGGGCGAACATCTGCTGATCATCTGCAAAAACTATGCCCGGGCCACCTATGCCTATCCGCTTTTAACGGAAAGCTTCAAGGCGCGGGATGGTATCACGCCGCATTTTTATCCCAGCAGCGGCAGCGCCGTGAATTCCGATCATCAGTCCTTCCGCCGGGGTTTTTGCGCCGGTTGCTGCAAAAGGCGCAGGGGCGTGGGATTTTACACGCCGGATATCCATACCGGCCGGGATACCCGGGCCAGCCAGGGCAATATTGACTATCTGACCGGTAGCCTGGTAACATTTGTAAAATCGGTGGCGGCCGGTTGATTCTCCCCGCTGGCCGCGCTACAATGAAACCGTGAAACGGAGGTGAGCGCATGCGCAAACTGCTTGTTGTTCTGATGCTGCTGACGGTGGTCTTTGCCGTTGCCGTGGCCGAAGCGCCTGAAGAAAATGAATGGATCGATCTATGGTTTGATACCCAATATGCCCAGCTGCTGCCGGCTGGCGCCGGGGCTTCCCAGGAGCGGCAGGAGAGCATGCCCTTTGAGGGCCTGCCCATCGTGAGCCTGCGGCTTACGGTGGAGGGCGATCTTTACTTTGGACGCTATGCGCAATATGTGCGCACAGCACTGAAGGACGCCGATACAGGGGAAGACGTGCCGCTGGAGGCGGTGTTTGCCGATCTGGACGCCCTGGGGGATTTCCTGGATGCTTATGTGGAAGAAAATGTCATGGAGGAGCTCAATACCTACCTGGACGCCAACGATCTGCTCCCCGTGCCCCTGAACAATGTATATTTTTCCCAGTCAGGCGTTACCTTCCATTATCCGGCGGAGCGGTTCCAGTATTTCAGCGGTCATGCCGGGGCGGTGCAGCTGCAATGGTATGAATTGCGGGATTTCATGGCGGTGGACGCGCCGGAATCGCCGCTTCCGCTGGCGCCCGGCGGCCAAATTGAGGATCTGCTGCAAAGCTGCGGCAGCCTGACCGAGCCCGATCTGGTGCAGGGCGGCGAAATATATGAGTTTGAAGATCCCGGGCTTCGCGGCGTGCAGGCCATTGCCGATGAAAATGGGCGGGTGATCAGCGTGCGCAATGCCCGGTTCAGCGTCAACGGCGCCGAGCCCGGCATGGACAGGGACGCTGTGGAAGCGCTGCTTGGCGCGCCGGATCAAATGACCCCAATCAGTGCCGACGCCGCGGCTTATTTGCGGCTGGAGGCGGGCAGCCAGGCCCGGTATCCCGATTTTACCCTGTACTATAATGAAGCGGGCGCCGTATACCTGCTGGAAAATAGCCTGTAATAAGGAGATTATCTGTTTATGGCGCAAACAAAAAAAGCCCAGGTAAAAACCACCGATCGCGGCGGCATGGTGCGCGCCGTGCTGGGCTGCGTATGCTTTGCCCTGGGCCTGGGATGGCTCTTTGGCATGCTGCTGGATACCACGTCGGCCTGGCGCACGCTGCGGCTGTTCCGGGATACGGCCAACGGCCTGGGCGGCGCGCTGTGCCTGCTGCTGCCCGCCTTTGCCCTGTGGGCAGGCGGACTGCTGTATGCGTCGGCCCGCCGCCGCGTTTCGCCGCG
>JAFUGB010000166.1 GCA_017469605.1 Clostridia bacterium | reverse complement strand
GGGGCGCTGCATGGCGGACCGCTGGGGATAGGTGCCGGCCTGGCGCTGCTGCGCAATGGGCTGGCGGCCCGGCAACACCCGGGGCGCGGGCCCAACGGCCGGACGCGGAGCTGCCGCGGGGGCAGGCTTCACAGGCGCTGGCGCCGGAGCGGGCTTTTCAGCCGGTTCGGGCTTGCTCTCCTGCGCAGCGGGGGCTTCGGCGTCCTTGGGCGCTTCGGGCGCGGGCTTGGGCTCGCTGGCCGTTTTTTCCGGAGCGGGCGCGGCAGCCTGCGCAGGCTCCTGAACGGGGGCCTGCTCGGTCTCTTCATCATCGGGCATGGTCCACGCCTTGGTATGCTGTTCGGCTTGCAGGCGCTTCTGGGCTTCTTCCTCCTCGCGCACCATCTGCGTGCGCTGGCGCTGCAGCTGCTGCAGCAGCTGTTCGGCGCTGCGGCGGATCCGCGCGGATTCTTCCAGAATCGCGCCTGCTTTCTGATTGAGTTCTTTGGTGGCTTCCTTCAGCTTAACCTTCGTCATTCGACGCTTGCACCCCCGGATTTTGATACTTGACTTTCTTGATTGGTATTGTAAAAGCTCATTCGCTTTGTTCGCTCAATGTCCGCAGCCTGCCCGCAAAGCCCGCGTCCAGCACCGCGGCTGTCACGCGGCCTTCCATGCCGCAGGCCTGTTCCAAAAGGCCCGCCGGCAGCAGCAGATACGGCACATGGTAATATATGCAGCTGTCGGTGATTTTCTTCACCGTGTTCGCGGCGGCTTTTTCATCGATCAGCGCCAGGCGGCAGCTGCCCTTTCGGATGGCTTTCACCGCAAGATCGGCGCCGCTTTGCATTTTGCCGGCACGCTGGCACAGCCCTATCAGGCCGCGCAGCCGCTCTTCATTCATCGTTCCGCTCCTCCGCAGGGGCGGGCAGGTCAGCGATTTGGCCCATCAGGCTATCCCGTACTGCATCGGATATGGCGGCGGAAAAAGCGCGCTCCAGCTGCTTTTTCTTAATGGCCTGGCTGAGACATTCCGCGCTGCGGCATACATAAGCGCCGCGGCCGGGCTTCCGGCCCGTCAGGTCAAAGGATATTTCACCCTCCGGGCTGCGCACCACGCGCAAAAGCTCGCGCTTGGGCTTCATCTCGCGGCATCCCACGCACATGCGCAGGGGAATCTTTCTCTGCTTCATCGGTTTACTCTCTGTCAGCTTTCGAAGCTGTCGTCATAAGCGTCCATGGCCAGGTCGCCCCCGGGCAGCTCGCCCATGGCTTCCTCAGCGGAGGACATGCCCTGCTCAGCCAGGCTTTCCTGGAACTGGGTTTCGGACTTGATATCAATCTTCCAGCCGGTGAGCTTGGCTGCCAGGCGGGCATTTTGCCCCTCCTTGCCGATGGCCAGGGACAGCTGGCTGTCAGGTACCACCACGCGGCAGATTTTTTCAGCCTCCGAGATGAACACGCTGACCACATGGGCGGGATTCAGGGCGTTGGCCACAAACTCGGCCGGGTCGGGCGACCACTTGATGATATCGATCTTTTCATTGCGCAGCTCAGCGATGACCTTTTCCACACGGCTGCCCCGGGGACCCACGCAGGCGCCCACGGGATCGATCATCACCTCATTGGAGTACACAGCCATCTTGGTGCGGCTGCCGGCCTCGCGGGCGATGGACTTGATCTGTACGATGCCGCTGGCGATCTCGGGCACTTCCATTTCAAACAGGCGCTTGACCAGGCCGGGATGGATGCGGCTGACATATACCTGGGGCACGCGCTGCGCATCGCCGCGGTTGCGGTGCACCTGCAGCACATATACCTTGATATGATCGCCCTCCCGATATTCCTCGCCGGGCATATACTCGCTTTCCTCCATCACGCCTTCGGTAAGGCCCAGCTCCACGTACACGCAATGCTGGTCCACCCGCTGCACGATGGCGGTAAGGATCTCGTTTTCCTTTTCCACATATTCATCGTAGATCTTGCCGCGCTCAGCCTCCCGGATGCGCTGTACGATGACCTGCTTGGCGGTCTGAGCGGCCACACGGCCGAAATCATCAGGCGTTACGTCGATTTCAACGATATCGCCCAGCTGAAAATCAGGACGGATGGCCCGCGCTTCCTCGGCCGAAATCTGGATGTTATCATCCTCCACCTCGTCCACAACAACCTTACGGGCAATCACCTGCACGGGCTTTTTGCGGGCGATGACCACGCTCAGGTTCATGGGCGCGCCGGCATGCTGTTTTCCGCTTTTGCGGAAAGCGGCCTTACAGGCTTCCTCCACGGTGGAAATCAGCATTTCCTCGCTGATATCACGTTCACGCGCCAGGGCGCTGATGGCTTCCACGATATCCGGGCGGTTATTTGCAGCGTTCGCCATAATACTTTTCTTCCTTTCCGGATCAGGAAAGATCCGCGTTTTCTACTTCTTCCATATCGATGGTGCAGCGCGCCACCGCAATCTCTTTTTTCAGGAAAGTACGCTCATTCTCACCGATTTTGATGGTAATATCCCCATCCCGGTAGCCGATGAACAGACCGTTATACACCTTTTGTCCGTCGATGGGCTTATAGAGCCGCACCTCGATATCCATGCCAAGGCAACGGTCAGCATCCCGCTGGTTCTTGATGGGCCGATCCACGCCGGGAGAGCAAACCTCCATAAAATCATAGTCAAAGCGCTCAAGCTTGGGCTGCAGGGCACGGTGGTACGCCTCGCAGTCATCCAGGGTAATGCCGCCTTCCTTGTCCAGATAAAAGCGCAGGTACATGCCCGTGTTTTCCTTTTCATAGGCGGCCTCGATCAGCTCATACCCCATCTGATCGGCCAGCTTTTCGGCAATGGCGGTGATCTCCGCAATGGCGGAGCCGGCTTTTTTCGGCATAAACTCTCCTTAACAAGCGTAAAGAGCGGGCACAGGCAGTTCGAGGGTCCCAAAGCGTCCGCACAGAAAGAGACCGTGCTTCCGCTCCTCCCTCAAGCTGCTTCCCACTCTTCGTTAAACCCTTCTTTCCTAAAAAAGACGTGTTGTAAACAGAATACAGCGTTAGTATACCACAGTCTTCCCCGGAATACAAGGGTTTTTTGGAGGTTTTGGCTTGTTTCGCCTTTTATCCGGCGGAAAACGCCCGCCGGAGGCGGGCAGCGTGGGCGTCCTTACGCCCGGCTGACCGACACAAAGGTATATCCCGCGTCTTCCACGGCCTTTTTGATCGCGGCCTCATCGGCCTCGCCGGTCACGGCGGCGCATTTGTTTTCCAGATCGATCTCGGCGCTCAGCCCAATGGCCTCCAGCGCCTTCTTTACGCGGGCTGCACAGTGCACGCACTTCATTCCATCAATAAACACCTTCATGGAAATTTCCTCCTTTAATTTTCTTTATTCATTATACACCACGGCTCAGCCCATGTCAAAACCCATCATCTCCAGCATGGACACCTGGTTGGTATCCTTGAGGCCCTCCAGCGCGCCCGCGGCGCGCAGTAGCTCAATGACGGCGCTGGATACCTTGCCGCGGCTGCGCAGATCCTCAATGGACAGGAAGGGCTGGCCGCGGGCCTCCACAATGCCCTGGGCAGCGGCTTCGCCCAGGCCGCCGATGGCGGTAAAGGGCACCCGCAGGCTCCCATTTTCCATCACAAAGTCCTTCACATCGCTTTTATACAGATCGGCCGGCAGGAATTTAAAGCCGCGCATATAAAACTCCAGCACCATTTCCAGGGCATTCTGAGTATCCTTGTCCTTGGCGGTGGCCTTTTCCATGGTATCCAGCTCCTTGATGCGGGCGCGCACCACATCGGGGGTGGTGATCATCGTGGCGGCATCAAAGCCTGTGGCGCGAATGGTAAAATAGGCGGCGTAATAGGCCAGCGGCATATGCACCTTGAACCAGGCCACGCGCAGGGCCATGGTCACATAGGCCACCGCGTGCCCCTTGGGGAACATGTACTTGATCTTTTTGCAGCTGTCCACAAACCACTGGGGCACATTGGCCTTGGCCATGGCCTCTTCCATTTCGGGCTTCAGTCCCTTCCCCTTGCGGACGCTTTCCATGGTATCAAAGCTCATTTTGCTGTCCACGCCCATGGAAATCAGATAGTTCATGATATCATCGCGGCAGCAGATGCATTCCTTCAGGGTGGCCGTGCCGCTGGCAATCAGGTCCTTGGCGTTTCCCAGCCACACATCGGTGCCGTGGCTCAGGCCGGAGATGCGGATCAGCTCCTCCATGGTGCTGGGCTTGGTATCATCCAGCATGCCGCGGACAAAGGCCGTGCCAAATTCCGGGATGCCCAGCGTGCCGGTGGTACAGTTAATATCCTCGGGCGTGACGCCCAGGGCCTTGGGGGACTGGAAAATGGACATGACCTCTTTGTCGTCCAGGGGGATTTCCTTATAGTCCACACCGGTAATGCGCTCCAGCATATGCATCATCGTTGGATCGTCATGCCCCAGGATATCCAGCTTGACCAGGATATCATGCATGGAGTTGAAATCGTAATGGGTGGTGATGATGCTGCTGTTTTCATCATCCGCCGGGTGCTGCACGGCGGTAAACTGGCAGATATCATAAGCGCGGGGAAGCACCACCATTCCGCCCGGATGCTGTCCAGTTGTGCGCTTAACCCCCACACAGCCGGCCACAAGGCGGTCTTTTTCAGCTTCCGTCGCCACTATTCCGCGTTTTTCCAGGTACTTCATCACAAAGCCGTAGGCCGTTTTATCGGCCAGGGTGCCGATGGTGCCGGCGCGGAACACATAACCGGTGCCAAACAGCTCCTCCACGTAAGCGCGGGCCTGCGGCTGGTATTCTCCCGAGAAATTCAGGTCGATATCAGGAACCTTGTCGCCCTTGAACCCCAGGAAAACCTCAAAGGGGATATCAAAGCCGTCCTTGGTCAGGGGCTTTCCGCAGATGGGGCAATCCCGGTCGGGCAGGTCAACGCCCATGGTATACCCTTCGGGAATATCAAACCACGCCTGGCGGCAATGCTTGCAGCGATAGTGGGGCGGCAGGGCGTTGACCTCGGTGATGCCGCACATGGTGGCCACCAGCGACGAGCCCACCGAGCCGCGGCTGCCCACCAGATAACCGTCGGAATTGGACTTTTTCACCAGCTTGCTGGCAATATCGTACAGCGTAGCGTAGCCGTAGCCAATGATGGAGTTCAGCTCCTTGTCCAGGCGCTTTTGCACCACTTCCGGCAGCACGTCGCCATACATCTGCCGGCTGGTTTCATCCACCATGCGGCGTATATCGTCGGGCGCGTAATCCCAAACCGGCGAAAAGGTGGTTTTGTTTTCGGGATGCTTGGGGAACAGCGTGATATCGCCCACACGCTCCATGATTTTGCGCGGGTTATCGATCACCACCTCATGCGCCTTTTTGGGGCCCAGATAGCTGAATTCCTCCAGCATTTCATCGGTGGTTTTCAGGTACAGGGGCGGCTGCTCGTCGCAATCGCTGTATCCCAGGCCGTCCTGCAGAATGGCGCGGAACACGGCGTCCTGGGGATCCAGGAAGTGCACATCGCCCGTGGCCACCACCGGAATGCCCAGCTTCTCCCCCAGGCGCACGATAACGCGGTTAAGCTCGCGCAGCTCCTCCTCGTCCTTGACCCGGCCTTCCCGGATCAGGAAGGCGTTGTTGCCGATGGGCTGGATTTCCAGATAATCATAAAACCGGGCAATGCGGCTGAGCTTTTTTTCATCGGCGCCTTCCAGCACCGCGCGGTACAGTTCGCCCGCCTCGCAGGCGCTGCCCACGATGATGCCCTCCCGGTATTTCTGGATATTGGCCCGGGGCATATGGGGACGGCGCTTGAAGTATTTGAGATGGCCGTCCGATACCAGGTGATTGATATTCCACAGGCCCTGCTGGGTGGCTGCCAGCAGCACAATGTGAAAGCTGCTGCCCAGGGTATAGCCGCTGGCCACATCGTTGATCCTGTCCAGGTTGTCGGCGCCTTTGCGGCCCACCTCGTCCAGCATCTGCCGCAGGCAGTGGGCGGTGGCCGTGGCGTCATGCACAGCGCGATGGGCGTTTTTCAGCGACACGCCCAGCCGTTTGCAGAGCACGCCCAGGCGATGGGATTTCATATCGGGATAGAGCTTGCGGGCAAAAGTCAGGGTATCCAGCACCGTCCATTCGCGCTGGATGCCCTGGCGGCGCAATTCGCTTTGCAGGATGTTATAATCAAAATCAGCGTTATGGGCCGCGATGGGGCAATCGCCAATGAAGGCCAGCAGCTTAGGCATGGCCTCGGTGATGGGCGGCTGGTCATGCAGCATTTGATCGGTAATCCCGGTGATTTCGGTGATCTTGGGCTTGAGCAATTGGCCGGGATTTACCAGGATGCTCAGATCCTCTGTCACATGCCCGTCGGCCAGCTTCACCGCGCCGATTTCAATGATACGGTCGTTTCTGGTATCCAGGCCGGTGGTTTCAAAATCCAGCACCACAATGGGCGTGGACAGCGGGCGGGTATCCTCTTTTTCGCAGCGCACCACCTGATCCTCATCGGTCAGGTAGCCCTCCACGCCGGGAATCAGCTTGATGCCGTTTTTCTTGGCCGCGCCAAAAGCCTCGGGATACGCCTGCACCACGCCGTGATCGGTGATGGCCACGGCAGGATGGCCCCAGCTGGCCGCCCGGGCAATCAGGGCGCTGGCCGAGGCCACGGCGTCCATGCTGCTCATTTGGGTATGCATATGCAGTTCGATGCGCTTTTCAGGGGCGTTGTCCACGCGTTTGGGCAGGTCATAGCGGTTGATGGCGTTGACCATCAGCGTGCATTCATGGGCAAAATTATCATAGCGGCATTCGCCCTTGACCAGGACGCCCTCGCATTTTTTCAGGGCGTCGCACACATCCTGTACGGCTTTTCGCTGTTCTTCCGTAATGGGCGGCTGCTCATCGGCCTCCTCCTTGCGGAAGCGGGGCCGGTAGCGCAGGAACATTTTGCATTTGATGGTGCCGGTGTAATCGGTTACATTAAAGGAGACCAGCAGCATTTCGCCCTGGCTGATTTCCTTTTCCTCATAATCCAGGCGGCGGCCTGCGATGACCACGGTCCCCGAATCGTTATTAAGCTCGCTGACGCTGACCGTGGGCTCCGCAATGGCCTTTCCGTATACCAGGCGGCGCTTTTTTTCCTCGGCGGCCTGGCGGCGGCGCTCGATCTCCTCCTCGCGCTTCCGGGCGGCCTCCCGCCGCTGCTCCATCAAGGCTTCCTCGGCCCGGCGCTCGCGCGCAAGGCGCTCGGCCGTTTCCTCCCGAACGCCGGCCACCCGGCAGAGCACCTCGGTTTCCACGCAGAAAATATCGTAAATGGCCCGGTTGATCTTATCGGTAAGCTGCCGGTCCCGCAGGTACTGCATGGAAAACTCATCGGGAAGCTCCAATACGATGCGTCCATCCTCGGCCTTATAACGCATATCGAATTCCCAGGCCGAGAGCGCCGGATGCTGGCGCAGCAGGATGTTGTTGATCACATGGGCGTACTGATCGGGATCGGCCAGAAAATCGTCCTTCCGGGAGGGGCTTGCAATGCGCAGCGACAGGCGAACCCCCGGAAAGGCGGCCTTTAATATTCTTTGCACCGCCAGGTATTCCCTGTCCCCCGCCACCGCGTCGCTGAGCAGGTAAAAATAGGCGTGCCTGCTTTCACGCTTGTAGATCACGCGGTCAATGGTCAGTTTGCCCTTCATTTCAGGCACGGCGTTTTCAATTTTTGTGATCAGTTCCTCATAGCTCATGAGCCATTTCCTTTACGGCGTCAATGAACGACCGGGTCAGGTCGCCGGTCAGCTTGCGTACATACTTGCCCTTCACATACAGCGCGCCGCAGCCGTCGCCGCCGCACAGGGCGATATCGGCCTCCCGGGCCTCGCCGGGACCGTTGACCACGCAGCCCATGACGGCGATGGTGATATCATGATCCAGGTTTTTGAATTCGCGCTCCACAGCCTGGGCCACGGCCTGCACATCAATGCGGGTGCGGCCGCAGGTGGGGCAGGAAACAAAGCGCACGCCGCCCCGCAGGCCCACTGCCCGCAGGATATCGATGGCGGCCTGGGCTTCGGGAATCGGTGAACCCGTAAGCGACACGCGAACGGTATCCCCGATGCCGTCCAGCAGCAGCGCGCCAATGCCGATGGCAGATTTGATATTGCCCGATCCCGGCAGGCCGGCCTCAGTGACGCCCACGTGCAGGGGATAATCACAGCGGCTGTGGGCCAATCGATAGGCCTCCACCGTCAGGCGCACATCGCTGCTTTTGAGCGAAAGCACAATATCGCTGAAATGCTGTTCCTCCAGCATTTTGGCGTGACGCAGGGCGCTTTCCACCATGCCCTCGGCGGTGGGACCGCCGCAGCGGGCCACGATGTCCTTTTCCAGGGAACCGCAGTTAACGCCGATCCGGATGGGGATATGATGGGCGCGGGCGCAGTCGGCCACGGCCTTCACATGGGCTTCGCCGCCGATGTTGCCGGGATTGATGCGCAGCTTGGATATACCGTTTTCAATGGCGCCGATGGCCAACCGGTGATCGAAATGGATATCGGCCACCAGCGGCACCGGGCTGCCGTCCACCAGGTCGCGCACGGCACGCACGCAGTCTTCATCATAGACCGAAACGCGCACGATATCGCAGCCTGCCTGGGCCAGCGCTTTGATCTGGGCCAGCGTCGCCTGCACATCCCGGGTATCGGTATTGGTCATGCTCTGTACGGAAACGGGCGCGCCGCCGCCCAGCGCAACGCCGCCCACCATCATAGAACGTGTTTTCATCGGTTTTCCTCGTGTTTATCCAAAGATGCTCAGCACATCATGGAAGGTAAAGTAAATCATCACCATCATCAGGAAAGCGTAGCCCGCCAGATGGATATAAGCTTCTGTCCGGCGGTTAACGGGCTTGCGGAAGATCATTTCATAAAGCACAAACAGCATGCGGCAGCCGTCCAGGCCCGGGATTGGCAAAAGGTTCACCAGGCCCAGGTTGATGGAGATCATGATCAGCATGTTCAAATAGCCCATCAGCTTGTAGGTTTGGGTTTCCTTGGCAATGATATTGATCACGCCCACCGGGCCGCTCATCTGGTCCAGGCCCTCGCCGCGGGTGACCAGGTTTTTAAGGGCATCCAGGATCGCGCCGCCCGCCGATACGCACACATCAAAGGTATGGGAAACCGTTTTGCCAAAGCCCTCGCGTATCCACACCGTTTCGGCCTGCATGGTCAGCGTAACGCCCATCATATACCGGTTTTCGGTGGGAATGAAATCGGGCGTCACACGCAGCGTTTGGATGTTTTCCCCGCACCGTACGGTCAGCTCTATGGGCTGGGTGGCATCCCAGGCGTTCACCAGCGAAACGAAATTATCGGTGACCGGCTGACCGTCCATGGTCAATACAATATCCCCCGGCAGCATACCGCCCACGTCGGCAGGCGAACCGGGCTGCACCGAGATGATCTGGGTTTCCACCCCTTCCCCGGCATAAGGCAGGCCATAGCCGGTATAGAAGGCCAACGCCACCGCAAAGGCCAGAACAAAGTTCATAAAGGGCCCGGCAAACAGCACAACCAGCCGTTTCCATGGCGCCTGCAGCTGCAGCGACCGGGGATCCTCCCGGCCGGGCTCGGTCTGCGGGTCGTCTTCGCCGTAGAAGGCGCAGTAGCCGCCGCCGGGAATCACGCGAAACACATATTCCGTGCCGTTTTTTTTGCCCGTCCAGCCAAACAGCTTGGGACCAAAGCCGATGCCGAAGGCACGCACGGCAATGCCGCAGGCCCGGGCGGCAAGGTAATGCCCGGCCTCGTGCACCGCCACCATGATGCCCAGCATCACCAGCGCCAGCAAAACATAAAGGATGGTTGACATAATTTACTCCTGTTCCAGTTTTTCCATGACCCGCCGCGCCGCGTCGCGGGCAGCGGCGTCCGCCGCGTACACCTCTTCTATGGTATGCGCGGGCATGCAGCCTATGCGCTGCAGTGTTTCGGCCACCACCGTGCCGATCTGGGTAAAGCGCAGGCCGCCCGACCGGAACCGGGCATTGGCTTCCTCATTGGCTGCGTTCAGCACGCAGCAGGCCGCGCCGCCGGCCCGGAGCGCGTCATAGGCCATGCCGATGGCCGGAAAACGCACGGGGTCCACATCAGAAAAGGTGCATTTTCCCAGCGCGGCAAAATCCACCCGCGGCGCGGCCGTTTCAACGCGCTCGGGATAGGCCATGGCGTAGGCAATGGGCACCCGCATATCCGGCGCGCCCAGCTGCGCCAGCACGGCGCCGTCCCTGAACTGCACCATGGAATGCACGATGCTCTGGGGATGGATGACCACCTGGATCTGGTGGGGCGCGGCGTCAAACAGCCAGCGGGCCTCAATGACCTCCAGCGCCTTGTTGAACATGCTGGCGCTGTCCACGGTGATTTTGGCCCCCATGCTCCAGTTGGGATGGGTCAGCGCCTGGGCCAGGGTGGCGTTTTGCAGCTGCTCCAGCGTATAATCCCGAAAGGCACCGCCCGATGCCGTGAGCAGGATTTTATCATAGGGATTGCCGTTTGCCGCCCGCAGGCACTGGTAAATGGCGCTGTGCTCGCTGTCCACGGGGATCAGCGTGGGGCCGTCCGGGCCGTCGCCGCAGGCCGCCATAACGATTTGTCCCCCCGCCACCAGCGCTTCCTTATTGGCCAGCAGCACCCGGCGGCCGGCCTTCCGGGCGGCTATTACGGCGGGCAGGCCAACCATGCCCACCACCGATATCAGCACATCGTCGCAGGGCACATCCCCGGCGGCGCACAGCAGCGCGTCCTGGCCAAAGCGCCAGTCACAAAAGCGAAGATCCTCCGGGATTTCCACATCCCCGGCCTTCATCCCGGTCAATCCCGCCATGCCGGGCCGAAAGGCGCGTACCTGCGCAAACAGCGCATCGGCCTGACGGTGCGCTGTAAGCGCGTTGATTTGAAAGCGATCGGGGTGCAGCGCGGCAATTTGCAGGGCCTGGGTCCCGATGGAGCCGGTGCTGCCAAGAATATTGATGCTTCTCATGCTCTTCCTTAATTACCACATCATCATGGTCTGATACAGATAAATGATCACCGCCACTGGCAGCATGCTATCCAGCCGGTCCATCATGCCGCCATGTCCGGGGAAGATGGTGCCGTAATCCTTGATGCCGCAGTGCCGCTTGACCAGGGAAGCGTACAGGTCGCCAACCTGGCCCACCACGCCGCCCACCAGGCCGATCAGGGCAAAGTGCCACATGGGCGGCATCAGCGCGCGGGCCGTCGCGCCGTTCAGGGCGTATACCGCGCCCCAGATGATCAGGGCTGTGATTTCACTGCCCAGCAGGCCGCCCACAGCGCCGGCCACCGTTTTATTGGGGCTCACCGCCGGGATCATTTTGCGCCTGCCAAAGCGGCTGCCGATGAAATACGCAAACATATCGCCCATATTGGGCACCAGAAAGGTGGTGCACAGCAGCAGCACCTGAAGCCAGCGGTAGGGCGCGTTGATCTGGGCCAGCAGGCACATGCCGGGAAGCGCCACCGTCAGGAGCGGCAGCATGGATACCGTAATATCCTCCAGGTGGGGCTCGCCATGAAACAGCACGTAAGCCGTGGTAATCAGCGCCGTGACCACCACAATGGGCAGCAGCAGCCCGTTATCCCACAGAATGATGATAGGAATGCTCAGCACCGTGGCCACCCAGATGGGCCAGCGCACATTTTGATGCCCCCGGGCCCGAAGCGCGCGCATCATTTCATACTGGGCCACGCCCACGGCAAAGATAAAAATCACCGAGGCGATCCAGCCGCCCAGCCAAATGGCCAGCGCCAGGCCGCAAATCAGCACCGCGCCAGTGATAATACGGGTTTTCATATTGCTTTTCATTCGTTCCGGCCTCCAAATCTGCGGTCACGGGCCCCAAACGCTTCCAGCGCGCGATGGTAGTCATCCAGCGAAAAATCCGGCCACAGCACCGCGGGAAAGGTCATTTCGGCATAGGCACACTGATACAAAAGAAAATTGCTCAGCCGCATTTCCCCGCTGGTGCGGATCAGCAGGTCCACATCGGGCAGATCATGGGTGTACAATTGCGCTTCAAAATCGGCCGCCGTAATGCCGTCGGGATCGATTTCGGTATTTTGTGCCTTCCGCGCCAGGGTTTTTGCGGCGCGCAGGATTTCGTCCCGCGCTCCGTAATTGATGGCTATGTTCAGTTTAAGCCCGGTATTCCCCCGGGTGCGCCGTTCGGCTTCCAGCAGCGCTTCCCGCTGGGGGCCGGGCAGGCCGTCCTTGTCCCCCAGGATGCGGATGCAGACGTTCTTTTCATCCAGCTCGTCAATTTCGCCGGTGAAGTATTCCAGCAGCAGGCTCATCAGCGCGCCCACCTCGGCGGCGCTGCGCTTCCAGTTTTCGGTGGAAAAAGCATAGAGCGACAGCGCCTCAATGCCAATATCGCTGCTTTCCCGGATAATGGCGCGCAGCGTTTCGGTGCCGCGCCGGTGCCCCTGGGCCACCTGCAGGGCGTGGGCCTTGGCCCAGCGTCCGTTACCGTCCATGATGATCGCCACATGGCGGGGCAGTGTTTGTAATTCGCTCATGCTTCCTCCCGGGGATCGCCGTCACGGAAATAAGCCGCGATCAATGCGTTTGGCCGGAATGCAATGACGCGCGGCGTCAGATTTTCCTCCGCCGCGCGTTCTCCGGTATATATGACTTGGGGCGCCCATCCCCCAGCATGGCAAAGCGCCAAGGCCTGCGCAAGCGGCAGACCCAGGCAGCTATACCCAAGGGACGCCTGATCGGTAACAGCAGCCGTCAAACCTCCATGATCTCCTTTTCCTTATCGGCAGCGATCTTGTCGATCTCCTTGATGGCGTTATCGGTGGCCTTCTGCATTTCGTCCTCGGCCTTGCGCTGGTCGTCCTCGGTGATCAGGCTGTCCTTCTTCATTTTTTTGAACTGCTCCATGGCGTCACGGCGAATATTGCGGCTGGCTACCTTGGCTTCCTCAGCCGTTTTGCGCACCACCTTGGTCAATTCCTTGCGACGCTCCTCATTGAGCTCGGGCACGATCAGGCGGATCACCTTGCCGTCGTTGGAGGGGTTCATGCCCAGATCGCTCTTCTGGATGGCTTTTTCCACCAGGGGAATGGCCTTGGTATCCCACAGGCTGATCACCAGCATGCGGGGTTCGGGTGCGGAGATATTGCCCATCTGGTTCAGCGGCGTCTGGGTGCCGTAATAATCCACGGTAATGCGGTCCAGGATCTGCGGATTGGCGCGGCCGGCGCGCAGTGACTGCATATCGCGCTTGAAGCCTTCCCGGGTTTTGCCCATGCGCTCCTGGGCATCCTTGATAATATCCTTGTATTCAGGCATGGTATTTCCTCCATTCAGTGTTGATACGATTCATGTACCTCTATTTTACCCTGTTTCCTTCAATATGGCAAGATATTTTTGCGCGAACCTTTCGGTGCAAAAGCCGCCCGGCCGGAAACCCGGCCGGGCGGCAGCATATGTTCACAATCCGATCAGGCGGAAACCGCTTTATCCCAGCGGTACGGCGGCTGCGGCGGTCTGTACCGTCTCCAGCACCTGGCGCGCCGCGTCGGGATTGCCGGTGACGATGAACTGCGCCAGGAGCGAGAGCATCAGGCTGGCCAGCAGCAGGATGATGGCGCCGCCCAGACGAGAGGAGATCTGCGCGAAGGGCATGAGCTCCATGCGGTCGGCGGCGGACAGCACGGCCACGTCGCCGGTGCCGCCCATGTTGGACATGCACAGGCCGGCGGTAACGCCCGCCTCAAAGGGATAGAAGCCCACCAGACGGCCAATGAAGGCCGCGCCGACGAAGGCGCCAATGCAGGTGGCCAGGCACAGCAGCAGATAGGTGACGGAGAAGCTGGCGATCACGGTGCCGATATCCAGATAGCAGATACCAATGCCCACCAGCAGCATGTTGGTGAGGTTCTTCATCACGAACTGGAACCACTGGTAGCAGGCGATCTCGATGCGCTCGGGAATGATATTGGTGATCTTGCAGATGGCCACGGTAATGATCATCCAGGCGTAGGCATGGATGGTGATTCCGGTGCCCAGAGCGTTCCAGAGACCCTGCAGGATGAAGCCCCAGGCGAAGAAGGCGCCGGATACCAACAGGCCGATGCCCATGGCTTTCAGGTCGATATGGTCGCGCTTGGCCTGCATCTCGGGACTGATCTCCAGTTCCTTGGGATCGATGCTGCCGGCCTTCATCAGGCTGCCGTTACCGTTCATTTTGCCCTTGATGACTTTGACCAGCACGCCGGCCAGCACGATGGAGATGGCGTTGCCGATGGCCACGGCGGGGGTCATGACCGACAGCGCTTCGGCCGCGCTCATGGAGGAGCTGGCTTCAAATATCTTGGAAAGCGGGGTTGCGCCGGCGCCCATGCCGCCGCCCATGATGGGCAGGGCAATAAGCAGCAGCGCGTTCATCACGGGATAGCCCATGATGGCGGCCACGCCCATGCACAGGCCGAAGGCCAGGATCAGGCCGCCGAAGATAGCCGGGAAGTAACGGGCCGCAGCCTTAACCAGGAGCTTGCGGTTCATGCCCAGGATGGAGCCGGTGATCAGCGCGGCGATGTACCAATCCAGAAATCCGCCGGTGGTTTTAAAGAAGGTGCCGATGTTGCCCACCAGATCCATGGAGCCCAGGGGCAGCTTCATATCGGCATGGGGCAGCAGGCCAAAGTATACCAGCAGGCCCGAGCCGAAGATGCAGACAATGGCACCGCCGCCCAGATAGTCCTTGATGATGGGCGTATGATCACCGATCCAGGCCAGGATCTCGCCCAGCACCATCATAAACAGGAAGCAGCCGGCCATTCCTTTGGGCAGTACGCCCAGATAGGTGGCAATCAGGGTAACGACAGTGAGCACCAGGAAAATAGGCCAGGGAAGAGTAAAGAAGGTCAACGGCTTTTTCGCTTTGTTACTCATACATGCTCTCTCCGTTCTCTTTGTCGTTTGAGTATGGCGCTTACAGGCGGGCAACGCCGCTGTCCCTTGCGGCCTGGGCTACGGCCTTGGCCACGGCAGGGCCGACGCGTTTGTCGAAAGCCAGCGGCAGGATATACTGAGCGTTCAGCTCCTCGGGAGCTACCAGATCGGCCAGGGCGAAGGAGGCCGCGTGCTTCATTTCCTCATTGATATCGGTGGCGCGCACGTCCAGCGCTCCGCGGAACAGGCCGGGGAAGCAAAGCACGTTGTTGATCTGATTGGGATGATCGCTGCGGCCCGTACCCACCACGGCGGCCCCGGCTTCCAGGGCCTCGTCGGGCTCGATTTCGGGCACGGGATTGGCCATGGGGAATACGATGGCGCCCGGGGCCATGGACTGGATCATTTCCTTGCTGACGATGTGCGGCGCGCTGACGCCGATGAACACGTCAGCGCCCTTCAGGGCGTCCGCCAGCTTGCCGCCGAACTTTTCGGGGTTGGTGATCCGGGCCATTTCCTCCTGGGCCGGGTTCATCTGCACGCCTTCGCAGAGCACGCCGAAGCGATCCACCATTTTCAGGTGCTTTACGCCCAGGTT
The DNA here is from genome assembly GCA_017469605.1 of Clostridia bacterium. Taxonomy (GTDB): domain Bacteria; phylum Bacillota; class Clostridia; order Christensenellales; family Aristaeellaceae; genus SFMI01. The sequence goes on along the minus strand of JAFUGB010000166.1, from coordinate 2,532 downwards.
CATCAGGTGCTTGCCGATGGCGATGCCCGCCGAGCCCGCGCCGTTGATGACCACCCTGGCCGCACCGATCTCCTTGCCCACAACGCGCAGGGCGTTGATCAGCGCGGCGCCCACCACCACGGCGGTGCCGTGCTGGTCGTCATGGAACACCGGGATGTCGCAGAGCTCCTTGAGCTTCCTTTCGATTTCAAAGCACCGGGGCGCGGCGATATCCTCCAGGTTGATGCCGCCAAAGGAACCTGAGATCAGGTAAATGGTACGGACGATTTCATCCACATCCTTGCTGCGCACGCAGATGGGGAAGGCGTCCACGTCGCCAAAGGCCTTGAACAGGGCGCATTTGCCCTCCATGACCGGCATGCCGGCCTCGGGGCCGATATCGCCCAGGCCCAGCACGGCGGTGCCATCAGTGACCACCGCCACCAGGTTATGACGGCGGGTCAGCGTGAAGGATTTATCATAATCCTTCTGGATCTCCAGACAGGGCTGGGCTACGCCGGGCGTATATGCCAGCGAAAGGTCTTCCTTATTCTTTACGGGGACACGGGAAACAACTTCGATTTTTCCTTGCCATTCACCATGCAGGCGAAGAGATTCTTCCGCGTAATTCAATGGGAGCACCTCCTGGTATTTATTTTTTATATTATTATTTTACATGGATCAGGCGGAAAAATCAAGACCACATTCAACATTTATATGAAATTCTTTACATTAAGCATCCTTTCGGGCAAACCTGGCCCGCATCATGGGCTTGATGCCGCCGGCTTCCAGAATCTTCATGGCTTGGTCCCCCAGCTGTTCGCAGGGCAGCACCAAGCCAGTTTCCCGCACGGTAACGGTGCCTGCCTCCAGATCCAGCGTCAGCGTCTGTCCATCCTGTACCTGCCGACTGATGCCTTTGCAAATTACAGGCAGCAGGCCCAGATTGACGGCATTGCGGAAGAAAATGCGGGCGAAGGAATCGGCCAGTACGGCGGAAGCGCCCATATTGAGCAGGGCGATGGGCGCGTGCTCCCGGCTGGAGCCGCAGCCAAAGTTCCGCCCAGCCACCACGATGCCGCCCTGTGGAAAGCTGGGAGCGATGTCCTCGCGGACGCCGCACAGGCAATGGCTGCCGATCTCTTTGGGATCGGTGATGGCCAGAAAACGGCCGGGATAGATCTGATCGGTATCGATATTATCGCCCACCACGATGATTTTACCGGTGATTTTGGTATTCATGCCTGCGTCCTCCTCTCAATCCAGATAGGGCCGGGGATCGGTAATGCGGCCGTTGATCATGCTGGCCGCCACGGTGGCCGGGCTGGCCAAATACATGAGCGCTTCGGTGGAGCCCATACGGCCCGGGAAATTGCGGTTGGTGCTGGTGATGCAAGTTTCGCCGGGGGCCAGGATGCCCTCATGGGCGCCCAGGCAGGCGCCGCAGCCGGGCGTGGTAATGGTGGCGCCCGCGTCCATCAGATCCTGGATATAGCCCTTCGCCATGCACTCCTGCATGACCGCCCGGGAGGCGGGCACGATGACGAGCCGCGTATATGCCGGGATATGCCTGCCCTTGAGGATCCTGGCGGCGATGGCGATATCCTCCGTTCTGCCGCCGGTGCAGGAGCCGATATAGCCCTGATCCAGCTTTACCTCGCCCTGGGCGATCACCCGGGACAGCGGATGCACGTTTTCCACGCTGCTGGGACAAGCCAGCTCGGGCTCCAGCCCGGACACGTCAAAGACATAGCTTTCAGCATACTGATATCCGGGATCGGTATACTGGATCTCATAGGGCCGCACGGCGCGCTTGCTCACGAAATCGATCACATCCTGGTTGGGCTGCATATAGGCGGTCTTCGCGCCCATTTCCACCGCCATGTTGCAAATGGTCATGCGGCCCGCCACATTGAGCTTTTCCACATAGCTGCCGGTAAAATCGATGGCTTTATAGACAGCGCCGTCTGCACGGATACGCCCAAGCACGGCCAGCACCACGTCCTTGGGATATACGCCCTTGGGCGTTTCTCCCTCCAGGCGTACCTCAATGATTTCCGGCACGCGGAACCAGAGCTCGCCTGTCATCAAAATAGTAGCCATATCCGTCGCGCCGCAGCCCGTCCCCATGGCCCCAAACGCACCGTGGGTGGTGGTATGGCTGTCGGTGGCCACCACGATCATGCCGGGATAGATGACGCCGGCCTCCGGCATGACCTGATGGCACACGCCACAGTTGGTGTCAAAATGGAATTTGAGATCATTTTTCCGGGCAAATTCACGCATTTCCTTGTGATTGGCCGCGCTCTTGATGTCCGGACAAGGCGCATAATGGTCAAATACGAAGGCACAGCGCGTATTATCCCATACCTTTTCCCCGCCCATTTCATAGAAGGAATACACCGTTTGCAGGTACAGATCGTTGATCTCGGCAAAATCGACCTTGGCAGTGACAATTTCGCCGGTGCGGACTGTTTGGCGTCCGCTGTTCTTTGCCAGGATCTTTTCAAGTGCGTGCATAGAACTCCTCCCGTTCTTTTTACTGTTCTTTTG
>JAFUGB010000165.1 GCA_017469605.1 Clostridia bacterium | reverse complement strand
GATACCATTGGGCTGGTCATATATGCCCATCACCGGATCACCCGGGACAACAGCCCCATCAAAAACGTGGTGCTTGATCTGAGCAACAACCTGGGCGGTGACGTGGACGCCGCGCTGTATGTGATCAGCTGGTTTCTGGGCGAGGCGCCGTTCAGCGTAAAGGATACCTTCACCGGCGCACAATCCACCGCCATCTACCGGGCCGATGTCAACCTGGACCGCCTGTTTGACGAAAACGATACCCTGACGGGCAAAAACCTTTTTTGCCTGATTTCCCCGGTCAGCTTTTCCTGCGGCAACCTGGTGCCTGCCGTATTCAAATCATCCCAGCGGGTCACGCTGCTGGGCAGCACGTCGGGCGGCGGCAGCTGCACTGTGCTGCACCTTTCCACCGCGTATGGAACGATCTTCCAGATTTCCAGCCCCCAGCGCATGTCCTTTATGAAAAACGGCTCCTTCTATGATATCGACCAGGGGATTGCTCCGGATTATTATATCAATCATATTGACAATTACTATGACCGTCCCGCGCTAAGTGAATACATCAACAGCCTCTTTTGATCCATGCGCGCCTTCATTCCGGGCATGGAAACAAGGAACTGTACGCGGCAAAGCTGTCGGAAATATATGGCATCCCCTTGACATTTGTTTGTATGATTGCATATAATCGTGGTACAGAAAAGTGATCCGGGCCGCTTCGCGCAGGAGCGGCCCGGCGGCTTTTCAGATGGTATATCCGGCCAATACCTGATTTATCCGGGAGACAGGCACATGATAAACAGTCTATTGTATTATATTCTCCGCAAGCGTTTTTTCCCGCTGATCGCCTGGCTGGCCGCGGCGGCGTCCGCCGTCCTGCCGTTTTCCTCGGTCCAGACGCTTTCTGGGGAGCCCTTCCGCTACCTGGCCATCGGCAACAGCATCACCCGGCATCCGGAATGCGCGTACTGGTGGAGCGAAGCCGGAATGGCCGCTTCCCAGCCCGAGCGGGACTACTTTCACATCGTCACCGATTACCTGGCGGAGGAGCATGAATCGGTATCGGCCTCGGCTGTCAATTTTGTGGAATGGGAAATTGCCGCGGCGGACAAGTCCTCCACCTATTCCGTCATCGATCCGTTGCTCAGCGAGAATCTTGACCTGATCACGCTGCAGCTCAGCGAAAACGCCGTCCAAAGCCGAAGCCTTGGCAAAAACCTGGCCGACCTGGTGCGTTATATTCAAAAGAAGTGCCCCAAGGCCCAATTGATCATTGTGGATGATTTCTGGAGCAACGCCAAATCATCCGCAAAAAAGAAAACCGCCAGGTCGCTGAACATACCCTTTGCCGATCTCAGCGCCATCCGGGGCAAGGAAGAATATATGCAGTCCCTGGGCGGCGTGGTATATGGCAGCGACGGCGGCGCACATATCATTGATCGCGAGGACGTGGCCAAGCACCCCAACGACAAAGGGATGGCCGCCATCGCCCAGGCCATCATCAAACAGATCAAAAAGCTGAAATAACCCTACAGCGTAAATCCGCCGTCCACCACCAGCGTTTGCCCGGTGATAAAAGCCGCCTTATCGCCCAGCAGGAAATCCGCGGCACAGGTGATATCCTGGGCCGTGCAAAGCCGGCCCAGCGGCGTTTCATCGGCCAGCGCCCGCTTATCATCCGGCGAATAGCCGGCCATCATATCGGTATCCACAGCGCCCGGCGCGACACAGTTAACACGCACG
>JAFUGB010000164.1 GCA_017469605.1 Clostridia bacterium | reverse complement strand
ATGCGTAAGCGGCCAGGATTTGTGAAACGCACTTGCGTGATCTCATAAGGTAAGGAGAGAAAAACATGTTCCGTACGTATCAGCCGAAAAAGCGCCAGCGCAGCAAGGTGCATGGTTTCCGTGCCCGTATGTCCACCAAGAACGGCCGCCGCGTTCTCGCCGCCCGCCGTCGTCGTGGTCGTAAGGAACTGACCGTGTGATCCTTGGGCCGCGTCCCCGGACGCAGCCGTCAGACGAAGCATGGCTCAACCCGCCCCGTTGCCTGCCATCGTGCAAACACAGGGGCGGGTTTTCCATTGTAATCATTTTTTGAGTGCAGAGGCTTTATGCAGCGCCAATACCGCATTCGTAAAAACGGGCAGTTCCAATATGTTTTCCGCAAAGGAAAGGGCATGGGCTGCCGGGAAATGTCGCTGACCTACGTGCGGGCAGGACGCATGCAGGTTGGCTTTTCCGTGAGCAAAAAAATAGGCAACGCCGTGACCCGCAACCGCGTAAAGCGGCGTATGCGCGAATGCTTCCGTTTGCAGATGCACACCCTCAAAAATGGTTTTTATGTGTTTGCCGCGCGTCCATCGGCGGCAGACGCATCCTACCGGCAGCTGGAGAAGGCGATGAACGCCCTGCTCCGCCGCCAGGGCCTTTACCGCGACGCACAATAAGCTGCGCAAGACTGGGGTGACAGTAGTTATGAAGCGAATGATGCTTGCGTCCCTGCGCTTCTATAAGCGGAATGTAAGTCCGCTCCTGCCGCCCGCGTGCAGATATGTGCCCACCTGTTCGGAATATGCCCGCGCCGCGGTGGAACGCTTTGGCCCCGCCTACGGCGGGTATCTTGCGGCAAAAAGGCTGCTGCGCTGCCATCCCTTTGCCAAGGGCGGATATGATCCCGTGCCCGCGCCCGCCCCAACAGTAATCAGGAAGGACGAAACTGACACATGACTCAATTCTTCAGGAACATTCTGGAATGGATCTATGGCCTGGTGGGCAGTTACGGCGTCGCCGTGGTGTTGTTCACCCTGCTGATCCGCGGTATCCTCACTCCCCTGGAAATCAGTTCGCGCAAGGGCATGCGCAAAATGGCTACCATCCAGCCCAAGCTCAATGCCCTGCAGCAAAAGTACGGCAAGGACCAGGCCAAATTGCAGCAGAAGCAGCAGGAGCTGATGAAAAAAGAGAACTACAATCCCCTGTCCGGCTGCCTGCCGATGCTGATCCAGTGGCCCATCCTGTTTATCATGTTCTACGCCATGCGCGATGTGGCCAACGCCAACATCGTCAACCAAGCCTTTACCTTCCTGAAGGGGCAGACGCCTGTCTTTGAGCCCTTCCTGTGGGTAAAGAACGTATTCATGGCTGACTCCCCCTTCAAGACCGCCGCTGTGGACGCCTCCTCGCTGATGACAGCCGGCGCCAACATCTGGAACGAAGCCATCCAAAAGCTGTCCAGTGCCGATCTGGAAACGATCCTGTCCAATATCCGCGCCGCCGTTCCTGCCGCCGCTGAATTGACCCAGGACCAGATCTTCAACTTTGCCAGCACCTCCGCCGTACGCGACACCGTAAACACCTACCTGGTGCCTGCCCTGCAGACCATGCCCGCCTATACCGCGGCTGTGGCCCCTGTAGCCGGTTGGGCCGGGGTCAACTTCCTGCTGTTCAAGGTTACGCTGTATCAGCAGTTCAACGGCCTTTTGATCCTGCCCATCCTGTCGGGCATTACCCAAGTGATGATGACCAAATTAAACCCCAGCATGCAGCAGCAGCCCGCCGATACCGCCCAGAACAGCCAGACTGCCGGTATGAACAGCTTTATGAAATACTTTTTCCCGGTGTTCTCGGTGTTCATCTGCCTGTCCAGCAACGCCGGATTTGCCCTGTACTGGTGCGCCATCAACCTGTTTGCCACCGGACAATCCATCCTGATCAATAAGCTGCTGGACAAACAAGACGCAAAAAAAGCCCTGGAGGAGGATACCGTAAAATGAAGAAGTCCTATGAAGCCAAAGGCAAAACCCGCGAAGAGGCCATCGACGCCGGCCTGGAAGCGCTGGACCTGACCATTGATGAGGTCATCGTTGAAGATATCGAAGAGGGCAGCAAGGGCCTGTTTGGCCTGTTTGGCAGCCGTCCCTGGACGGTGCGTCTCACCGCCATTGCGGATGATGAAAAATCCGACGTGCTGGATACCCATTCGCTGTTTGCCAGCTCCTTGGATGAAAAGCCCGCCAGGAAGCAGCCCGCCGAAAAAAAGGAAAAGAAGCCCGCTGAAAAAAAGCCTGTTGAAAAGCTCGAAAAGAAGGAAGAAGCCCCTGCTCAAAAGCCGGAAAAGGCCGAAAAACCTGTCCCCGAAAAGAAGGAAAAGAAGCCCGCTGAAAAGAAACAGCCCCGCAAGCCCAAGCAGGAAGCCGAAAAGAAGCCCCTGACCCCCGCCGAGCAAGCCGACCGTGAAACCGCCGCCGGCATGGCCCAGGATTTCCTGCAGGAGCTGACCCGTCTCATGGGCGTGAAAGTATCGGTGCACGTAAATACCGATGAAGAAGGCAATGTGCGCGTCAACATGGAAGGCGACAGCCAGGGCATCCTGATTGGCCGCCGCGGTGAAACGCTGGATGCCCTGCAGTATCTCACCAGCCTCAAGGTCAACAAAGGCCGGGGCGATTACACCCGCGTCACCTTGGATACCGAAGGCTACCGTGCCCGCCGCGAGGAAGCGCTGATCCGCCTGGCCAACCGCATGGCCAATCGCGCCGTGAAAACCGGCCGCCGCGTCAGCATTGAGCCCATGAATCCCTACGAGCGCCGTATCCTGCATTCCGCGCTTCAGGACAATCCCGATGTCACCACCCACTCCGAAGGCGAAGAGCCCAACCGTCATGTGGTGATTACCGTGAACAAGCCCCAGAAGGCCAAGAAGTCCGCCGCGCCCGCCGCGGAAGAAAACGCCGAAGCGCCTGTAAGCGACGAAGAATAAAATGCCCATTGGATAAAACGAGGGTCAGCGCCCTCGTTTTTTTCATTCTGTTATTGTTTGAAATATCCTTTGCTGGTATAATACATACAACCCATAAAAGGAGGAATGAAAATGCACTTTGGCATGCCTTTTTTGCTGGAAAACGACAGTGTGGAGGAAGCGGCAAAGCTGGCCGCGGAGCTGAAGCTTGATTTTGTGGAGCTGAATATGAGCTTTCCCATTTGCCAGGCTGAGCATATTTCCTCCCGGCAGTTATTGGACTTGCAGCAGGAATACGGGATATACTTTACTTTCCATCTGGATGAGGAAATGGCGCCCTGCACCTTTTCCCCCGCCATTCGCCATGCCTGGCACCAAGTGGCCCGGGAGGCCATCACCCTTGCCCGGGAAGCCCATGTACCCACGGTAAACCTGCACTGGCTGCGGGGCGTATATGTGACGCTGCCGCACACGCGGGATTTCCTGTTCAATCGCTATCGGGAGGAGTATATGAGCAACACGCTGGAATTCCGCGCGCTGTGCGAGGATGCCAGCCAAGGACAGGTGCGGGTATGCGTGGAGAACACCGAAACGCCCTGGGAACCCTTCCAGACAGACAGCATTGATCTGCTGCTTGAATCTCCCGTTTTTGGCCTGACGCTGGATGTGGGCCACGAAAAGGTGGCCGCGTACAGGGACGATTATTTTTATATGAAGCATCCCGGCAGGCTGAACCATATGCACCTGCATGACGCGACCCCCAGGCAATGCCATATGCCGCTGGGCGCGGGCGAGCTGGATATCGTCTCGCTGGTCCGCAAGGCCGACGCGGCCGGGGCCCGGGCCGTGCTGGAGATCAAAACCGTAGCCGCCCTGCGGGACAGCGTGCGGTATTTACAGGAAAGGGGCATTTACCATGCCTGATATCGGTGAACAGCTGCTGGCGCTGCGCGATCCGGGCAACGCCGCCTTCCAGGCCAGGCTGACGCCGGGAATTGACCGCGACCGCTTTCTGGGGGTCCGAACGCCGGAGATCCGCAAGCTGGCAAAAGCGCTGCGGGGCTCGCCTGAAGCAGCGGAATTTATGGAACGTCTGCCCCACGATTATTTTGACGAAAACAACCTGCACGCCGTCCTGGTTGAACAAATCAAGGATTTTGATGCCTGTATCCATGCCCTTGACTGTTTTTTGCCTTTTGTGGATAACTGGGCCACCTGCGATATCATGAGCCCCAAGTGCTTTAAAAAGCATTTGCCGGAGCTGCTGCCCCATATCCGCCGCTGGATGGAAAGCAATCACACATACACCTGTCGTTTTGGCATCGGCATGCTGATGCGCTGGTATCTGGATGACGCCTTTGATCCGAAATACCTGGACTGGGTGGCTACGCTGCGGTCTGAGGAATACTATATCAATATGATGATCGCCTGGTATTTCGCCACGGCGCTGGCCAAGCAATACGCCGCGGCCCTCTCCTTTCTCCAAAATAAAAAGCTGGCCCCCTGGACGCACAACAAAGCCATCCAAAAGGCCATAGAAAGCTACCGCATCCCGCCGGAACAAAAAGCACTGCTGCGGGAGATGAGGGGATAATCACAGGCAGCGCCCGGGATCAGTTTTTATTATTATTGATCCATTCCCCCGCCACTTCAATCTGCTGGCAGATAAGATCGATGATCTGATCAGCGATCAGGGACTTTACCCCCTCCCGGGCAATATCCCCCGTGCGCCAGCCCGCCTGAAGCACATTGCGGATGGCCGCTTCCACGCAGGCGGCTTCGCGCTCCAGCTTCAGCGTATCCCGAAGCATCCTGTACACAGCGCGCAGCATGCCAAAGGGATCCACATCATCGCTCTCCTGGCGCAGGGGCGCATAGATGCCGCACTCGCCGCCCAGGTAGGCGTCATAGCATATGCCCGCCCCGCCGCACAGCGCGGCGGCAGCTTCGGCCAGGATGCCGCCCGCATAGGGCGGGCAGAGGATCACGCCCATACGGGAAGGGCGGTACACCATATCAGGTATCATCTGCTGCAGGGATGTTTCCCGGGCATGAAAGGGCGCGGTGATGCTGTCGGCGCGCTCCATGGCCTTTTTCCAGCCGTCGGCCAGCTTGCCGCTGGGCGGAACCTGCGTAATGGGCAGGCTGTCCCGGGCGGAAACGGCATACGCCTGTACCGCCGCCGAGCGCAGGCTATCCTCACTGCCGCTGAGCGCCTGCACCAGTACGGCATTCAGCGGCCCGGCAGCGCCCATCAGCGCGCGGTTTTCAATCAAATGGGTATAGCGAAGCTCACGTTCACGGCACAGGCAGCCCATTTCCTCCGCCAGCGCGGGCAGGCATTGCAGGCTGCTTTCCCCCGCCAGGACGCAGGCCGCGCCATCGCACAAGCCGGCGATATCATCGGTGACCGCCGCCGTCCTGTCACAGCGGCGCATGGGCATGGACAGCGTATGCCCAAAGGCCACGGCAATCTGCGTAAGCACATAGGAGGCGGCGTCGCACAGCGCTTTGCCGCGCTCCGATTCATAAAGCAATACAATTTTCCCGCGCATGGGTACACATCCTTTAATCTTTTGTCAATATCCTGACCGCTGTTTCACCATCATATTCCGGCAGCTGCACCGCCACCACCTCGCTATGGGAGGTGGGAATATTTTTGCCCACATAATCGGCCCGGATGGGCAGCTCCCTGTGTCCCCGATCCACCAGAACGGCCAGTTGGATCATGGCCGGCCTGCCCAAGGCAAAAATGGCATCGATGGCAGCCCGGGCCGTGCGGCCGGTATACAGCACATCATCCACGATCACCAGGCGCTTATCGGTAACGCTGAAGGGGACGTTGGTGTTATTCACCTGGGGCATATCGCTGATGGCAGTCAGATCATCCCGGTACAGCATGATATCCAGCTCGCCCACGGGCACCTGTACCCGCTCGAACTGGGCGATGTTGGCGGCGATCATCCGGGCCAGGGGCACTCCCCGGCGGCGGATGCCGATGAGCGCCACATTTTCAACGCCGTCGTTGCGCTCCACAATTTCATGGGCAATGCGCGACAACGCCCGGCCAATGGCCGTCTCCTCCATCAGGGTCGCTTTTACGGTGGGCATGGCATCACTCCCAATCCAGCGGATAATCGCTTACGGCATATTCCAGTTTGCTGCCGTTTTTTAACATGGTGTTGATCACGTTATTGATCTGCAGGTCATTATCGTAGGGCGTGGGCGCAAAGTCATTTTCATTGGCCTTGGAAGAAATGCGGCACGGAATAATGCGGAAGGGGTTGGCAATGATTTCTCCTTCCTTAATTCGAAAACGGGTCTGGAAGATAAAGGTGGACATATCATCAGGCTTGCTGTTGCCGGCAAAGGAGAAATTTCCCACCGAATAGACGATATACTTGCCGTTATACTGCTCAATGGGATTGATGCGGTGGCTGTGATGGCCGATCACCAGATCGGCGCCCGAATCGATGGCCAGACGGCCCAGCTTTTGCTGGTTGGCATTGGGCGCGTAATCCTTTTCAGCTCCCCAATGGAAGCAGCAGACCACCAAATCGGCCTCCCGGCGCGCCTCGGCAATCTCCCGCGGCACCTTTTCAAACAGCGTGGTATAGTAATCAAAGGTTTTATACGCCAGCACCGCCACGCGAATCCCCTGGCTTTCATATACCGTTCTGTGGAATTCATCCGCCCATTGGACTCCCACCGCGTCCAGAGCGGCCTGGGTATCGGCGCGTCCCTGATCGCCAAAATCGTCAATATGGTTATTCTCAATGGTGGCAACTTCCACGCTGTTGTCGCTCAGGACGGACGCATAGGAAGGCGGAGCCAGGAACAGGAAGGAATTTTCCCTTTTCCGGCTGGGAATGGAATAGCTGTCCGCCAGCACGCCTTCAAAATTGACGATGGTCAGATCGTCGCTTTCAAAAATGCCCTTGATATTGCGGAAAATAAAATTGATGTCGTCCCCCTGTCGGGCCATTTCCTTTTGAAAAATGGTGGAACTGCTCTGCACGTTGCGGCCAATGGTCACATCGCCCACGGCGGAAAGGGTGATTATCACACTGCCGTCGGCCTCATAGCGGATCTCAGGCGCGGGGGTGGGCGTAACCACAACGGGCAGCCCCTCCTCCGGCGCGGGAGAGGGAGCAGGCGTTTCCACCTGCATCAGCTGCTGAAAACTGGTTTCCTCTTCCTCCGCCCATCCGGACAAAAGGCCAAGGCAAAGCAGGACTGCCGTCAAAAAAACGATCAGGCGCGCCTTTTTCATGTTGTATCCTCCGTAAACAAACAGAACAGCCTTTCCCCGTTCGGCAAACGGTGCCTGCGCAGGGAAAAGGCCGGTCAAATCTTATGCATTCAGCTGCTCATCCGCCAGGGAAATAAACAGATCAATATCCTTTTCAATGGTTTTGAGCGACGCGCGCCAGAAATCCACGCTGCGCACATCAATGCCCACGCTGGCGGCCACATCGGCAACCATATCGGAGCCGCAGGCGCGCAGAAGCCGGTTATAGGTAGGCACAAATTCCGCGCCCTTTTCCAGGTACTGGGCATAAACGCCCTTGCCAAACAGCAGGCCAAAGGCGTAGGGGAAATTATAGAAGCCCAGGCCGGGAATATAATAATGGCTCTTGCAGGCCCACATGTAGGGATGGCGATACTCGGGATCCAGGCCGTCGCCATAGCTTTGCTCCTGGGCGTCCAGCATCAGCTGCTTCATCTCATCCACGCTGAGGTTATGGGTCTTCTTGCCTTCGACCACGGCGCTTTCAAACAGGAAACGGCTGTAGATATCCACCACAACCTGGGTGCTGTTTTGCAGGTCGGTATCCAGCAGGCCCAGCAGCTGGTCATGGGGCACGCCCTGGCGCAGGGCATTGGCCAGCAGCGTTTCATTGAAGATCGACGCCGTTTCGGCCAGGGGCATGGGCTCATGGCGCATGACCAGCGGCAGGCCGTTCATGCATTTGTTATGCCAGGCATGGCCCAGCTCATGGGCCAGCGTGCTCACATCGCCCAGGCTGCCGGTAAAGTTGGTCAGCACGCGGCTTTGCTCGGCATGGGGCACGCCGGCGCAGAAAGCGCCCCCGCCCTTGCCGGGACGCGGGAACAGATCGATCCAGTTATTTTTGAAGGCATGATCAATAAAAGCGGCCATATCGGGAGTAAACTTGCCCAGCTCCCGCAGCAGGATATCATGGGCTTCCTCCACCGTATAGGTTTTTGCGGGCGTATCCCCCGCGCGCAGCGGCGCAAACAGATCATAGAACGGCAGGCCGTTCTCATGGCCCAGCAGCTGGCCTTTTTTACGCAGATAGCGCCGGAAGGCGGGGAAGGATTCCCGGCAGGCCGTCCACATGGCGTCCAGCGTTTCCTGATCCATGTTGGAGGTATACAGCGATTCGGCCAAAATGCTCTCAAAATGCCGAGCTTCGATCATGGTCAGCCCCTGTCCCTTGATGCCGTTCAGGCAAGCGGCCATGGGCACTTCGATCTTTTTATAGGCGGCCAGCTCCGCCAGGTATGCGTCCCGGCGCACCTGGGGATCGGGATCCTCGGCCTTGCCCCGCACAGCGGACAGGGGCAGCTGTTCTCCCCGGTAATCCACCAGCAGGGTGGCATCCAGCTGGTCGCGCAGGGTGGAAAAGGCGTTGGCGCCGTCCAGCGACATGCGCAGCAGCCATTCCTCGATTTCAGGCGCGGGCTCATGCTTGGCCGCGTCCCGGGAACGGCGCAGGTAAAAACCGATGGCGTTCAGCGCTGGGCTGGAGGCAATGGCGGCTTCCAGCGTTTCCGCGCCCATGGCGCCCAGATAGCGGCTGTAGGCCGAGGACAGCATGCTGGCCGGCACCGACAGCTGCATCACCCGGTCCATGAGCTGCATGGCCTGGGTATTGCCGGCGTCGGTGGACAGCGTCAGGTTGGCAAAGCTGCCCAGCTTGCCAAAAAGACGCTGCAATTCCTCTTCATGGCTGGCATATTCCTCCATGACAGCCACCGCATCCCTGCCGCTGGCCAGCAGCGCCTGCATCTGCGGCATCAATTGATTTATGCGCGCAAAGTCACTTTCGATCTGCGCATCGTCAAAATCACGGTAAAATACAGAAAGAGCCCAGGTTCCGTTCATAACTGCTCCTTTATTTTCTGTTAGCCACAGCGGCCAGGCAGGTTTGCTTGCTTTCCTCCAGATGGTGGGCCATCAGCTTTTCCAGTCCCTCCAGATCATGCTTTTCCAGCATATCCACCATTTCATGATGCTCCTGGTGCGCACGGGAACGCCGCACAATGCTGGCAATGGTAATGGCCGAGAACCGCAGGATGTATTCCTCCTGGTCGTCAATCACGCGCAGGATGCGCTTTTTATCGGAAAGATGCTCCAGCTTGCTGTGGAAAGCCCGGTTAAAGCTGGCCAGCGCGTCGCAGTCCTCCTCCTGTTGGGCCACGTCCATTTCAGACAGCAGCACCCGGAACTCCGCGATATCCTTGGCCGTAACATTGGCCACCACGGAGGGCAAAATCAGCATCATCATGGAATTGCGAATGGTAAAAATCTCTTCGATATCCGCCACCGTAAAGGCGCGCACCACCACGCCATGGCGGAGCACATACTCCACCAAGCCATCGCGCTCCAGCTTGCGCAGCGCTTCCCTGAGGGGCGTGCGGCTGATATGCAGCTGTTCGGCATATGTAGTCTCCACGATGCGCGCGCCAGCGGGCAGCTCCCCGGTAATAATGGCATGCTTCAGCCTGTCATACGCAATATCGCGGATGGGCTTGCTTTCTTCCGCCAGTTCAAAAGTCCCCGTGTACATAAAAAACACCTCTTTAGAATGGGCTGTATACAGTGTACAATTTTTATACAAAAAAGTCAAGAAAAAAGGGGCGCTGTTTTGCGCAGATCCCCTCGTATTTTTATTCAGTTCAGCCTGCCAGGTACGGAATCATATCGGCCAGCCGCCCAAAGGTGAGATGGGGTTTGATACCGCTCTTTTTCAAGTCGTCCCAGGTGGTTTCCCCGCTCATCACCAAGATGCTGGTCATGCCAAAGTTAACGCCGGTGGCGATATCGATATACAGCCGGTCGCCGCACATGGCCAGCTCATGGGCTTGCAGGCCGGTGACCCGCAGCGCATCCTGCACGATACCGCCGTAAGGCTTGCCGATGATCACATCGGGCTCCCGCCCCGTGCTGGCCTTGATGAAGGCGATGATGGCGCCGATATCCGGGATAAAGCCTGTTTCGGTGGGACAGTTATAATCCGGATGGGTAGCAATATAGGGAAGCCCTGCCCGCACGGCGTCGCATACAGCGGTCATTTTGGCGTAGTCCAGCTCGGTATCAAAGGCGATCACCACATAATCCGGCTGGGCGTTATCCACCGGAACGCCCATCTTTTCAAACTCGTTCGCCAGGATATGATTGCCCAGCAGGAAAGCTTTTTTCCCGGCAAAGCGCTCCAGGCAATACCGGGCGGTGGCCTGGCCCGAGGTCAGCACGTGCAGGAATGGCGCGCGCACCTCCATGCGCTTGAGCTTTTCCACATAATAATCGGCGCTGCGAGAGGAATTATTGGTGAGAAAGAGCACGCTGCGGCCCGTTTTTTCAACGGCAT
>JAFUGB010000163.1 GCA_017469605.1 Clostridia bacterium | reverse complement strand
GGCTTTCGGCCAGGCCGCGCATCCCCAGGATAAGCGCGCACAGGAATAACAGCAGCGCCGCGGTTCGTTTCATGATGGGTCTCCTTTGCGTCAAGCGCTATTGGGCGGGCGTGCAGCCCGATACAGGCTGTTCCGCGCCGGCCGGCATGCCGGAAGCGCAAAAAACAGCCGCTTCATTATAGCATAGCGGCTGGTAAATGTCTACCGGCAAAGGAATTTTGCGGGATCGGCCTGCCCGCTTTACAGCTGTCTTTCCAACACGCGCTTCAGGAATTCCTGGGTGCGGGGCTGGCGGGGATGGGTGAACAGCTGGGCGGGGGGCGCGTCCTCCAGGATGACGCCGTCGCACATATAGACCACCCGGGTGCTCACGTCCCGGGCAAAGGTCATTTCATGGGTCACCACCAGCATGGTCATGCCGCTTTCGGCCAGCCGCCGCATCACGGCCAGCACCTCGCCCACCATTTCAGGGTCCAGGGCGCTGGTGGGTTCGTCAAACAGCAGAACCTCCGGATCCATGGCCATGGCCCGGGCGATGGCCACTCGCTGCTTCTGGCCGCCGGAGATCTGCCGGGGCTTGGCGTTGATATAGGGCGCCATGCCCACCTTTTCCAAATACGCCAAAGCGTGGGCTTTGGCCGACACCTTATCGCGCTTGAGCACGCGGATCTGCCCCACCATGCAGTTTTCCAGCACGGTCATGTTGTTGAACAGGTTAAAGGACTGAAATACCATGCCCACATGCGCCCGGTAGCGCGCCGCCCTGGTGCCCGCGGACAGCACGTTTTTTCCATTATACAGGATCTCGCCCGCGTTGGGGGTTTCCAGCAGGTTGATGCAGCGCAGCAGCGTGGATTTGCCCGATCCCGAGGCGCCGATGATGCTGATCACATCGCCCTTGTCCACCGTAAAGTCAATATCCTTGAGCACGGCGTTGGCGCCAAAGGATTTGGAAAGGTGGTTGATTTGCAAAATATGCCCTGCCATTTCAATTGTCCCCCTTTCCGGCGGTCTGGTATTCCTTGCTACGCTCATCAAAGGGCGTTCCGCGGTCGGGATGGGTGTAGGTGCCTGCCGTCATGGTCAGGGGATCGACCTGCGCCAGCTCATAGCTGCTGGAGCCGTCCAGCTTCTTTTCCAGCCAGCGAAGCAGGAAGGAGGCCAGCAGCGTCATGGTCAGATATCCTGCCATTTCCACCGTGGCCGAGGGAAAATACAGGTAGCTGGCGCCCACGGTGGCGCGGTGCGCCGAGAAAAACTCCGGGAAGCCGATGATGAACATCACCGAGGTATCCTTGACATTGATAATGAAATTGTTGCCGATCTGGGGCATGATGTTGCGCAGCGCCTGCGGCAGGATCACGCTGGTCATGGTCTGCACATGGGTCATGCCGATGGCTTTGGCGCCTTCGGTTTGCCCCGGGTCCACGGAAATGATGCCGCCGCGGACCGATTCGGCCATGTATGCGCCGGTATTGATGGATACCACCACAATGGCCGCCAGCCAGATCGATGTGAACTTGACCGTGTTGTTGGTAAAGTACGGCAGACCGTAATAGAGGAAGACCGCCTGCAGCACCATGGGCGTTCCGCGGAATACCTCCACGTAAATCCGGATGATCACGCGGATCAGCTTCAGGAAAAACCGCTTGACGGGGTGGGTGCCGGGGCCGCAGGGAATGGTGTTGAGCACGCCGCATACAAAGCCGATCAGGCAGCCCAGCAGCGTGCCCACCAGCGCCAGGATCAGCGTGTTTTGGATGCCGCTGAGGTAAGCGCCGCTGTATTTTCCCCAAAGCTTGGCAATATCGGCGCCAAGCTGCGCAAACTTGCTCATCAGGTCTGCTCCTTTGCGATTTATTCATGCCCGCGCGCCGGGAAAAAAGAGCTTCCCGGCGCGCGTCTGCGCGGTCCTTTTCAATCAGTCCATCAGGGGCTGGATTTCAATGGCCTGGGCCATCAGGGCGTTGAAATCGTCGGCGGTCATGGTGGACAGCACTTCATCAATGGCCTCGCGCAGCACGGTGTTGCCCTTCATCAGGGAAACGCCAATGTTCACGTTTTCGGCGCGCTCCTCATCGGTGAACTGGAAGTCGCCGTCGGTGCCCGAAAAGTCCAGGATCACCATGTCATGATAGGCGGCCACGGCGCCCTGGGCGGTGGGCATATCGGTGCACACAAAGTCCACCATGCCGGTCTCCAGCGCCATCAGCATGGCGGGAGCGGTTTCGGCGGCGGTCATCACGCGGGCGCCCTCGATTTGGGGCAGGCAGGTGTCATACCA
The DNA here is from genome assembly GCA_017469605.1 of Clostridia bacterium. Taxonomy (GTDB): domain Bacteria; phylum Bacillota; class Clostridia; order Christensenellales; family Aristaeellaceae; genus SFMI01. Next base: position 967 of record JAFUGB010000163.1, on the reverse strand, counting down.
GATGGTGGCGATCTGCGCGGTGCAGGAGCCGCCGGCCAGGTCGCCCAGGCTTTGGGCGGCGGCATAAGTGCTGTCGGCCTTGGCCAGGCACACGATGGTGGCGTAGAAGTAGGGGCCGGCAAAATCCACCTGTTCGGCGCGCTCGGCGGTCATGGACTGGCCGGCGATGACGGCGTCAAAGGTACCGACCTGTACGCCGGGCACCAGGGAATCCCAGTCGGACTGAATCACCTCCAGTTCCCAGCCGTTGGCCGCGCAGATCTCTTTGGCAATCATCACGTCATAGCCGTTGGCATAGGAGCCGGGCACGTTGGCGATGGGCACGGCGCCATTGGCGTCATCGCTCTGGGTCCAGTTGTAAGGGGCATAGGCGCACTCCATGGCGATGGTCAGCACGCCGTCCTCCACGCCGCTGGGAACCTCGGCCAGGGCAGCGCAGGCGGAAAGCAGCATCGTAACGGCGGTCAGTACGGCAAACATTCTCCTCATTTTTGTGTCCTCCCTTTTTTAATACGGAAAAAGCGGTGATTGGCCTGCGCCATTCACCGCCTGATACCTCAAAAAAAGGTGGCTTTTGTTGAATAGCGCTCCATGGCCGTAAACCATGACAGTCAAGCGGATATTCTCCCCTTGCCCAACACGACGGCCCTTGCCGGGACCTTCGCATTTCGGCGGCTTCCCCTTTCACCCGCGATCACCGCCCCGGCAGGGACTCCCGCGCGCTACTCTTGTCAGCCGCGCCTCTATTCCATCCAGGCCATGCCTGAATGTAGGCACACTATACGCTATTTTTCTGCCCTTGTCAACAGTTTTTGTGAATAAATTTTGTTTTTGCGTTGTTTTTATGCGGGGAAAATTGAAATGTGCGGATAATGTTCAATTCGGCCCCACATCCGACATGCCTGCCGCTTTTTCAATTGCCGGTCCACGATTTTGCGCTTTATACCGCTTCGGGCCGTTCGGCTTC
>JAFUGB010000162.1 GCA_017469605.1 Clostridia bacterium | reverse complement strand
TTTACAATGAGATCCAATCGCTGGATCGCGCTATCATTTTACTGAAGGCTCAGATTGCCAAAGCCCAGGAGCCCAATAACCTGCGTTATCAGGCGTCCCAAAGGCTTGGCATGATCAACAGCGAGGGTGTGGAGCCCATCGAAATTTATGCGCCCGAAACACGGCCTGCGCCGGCGGATTTCTCCCTCTCCGCTGGGGTGGACCGGCCTTCGCTTGATTTTTAAAGCGCGGGCCAGGGGGCGCTGCATGAGGGGGAGCGTGTATGCGCACAGAAATCCTGATACGGCAAAGGATATCAAAGCTGATGATCGTGCTGGTGGCGCTCTATGGCGCGATCGCGGTACGCATTGTCAGCCTTACTGTTATTCAGGGAAATGAGCTGACCGCCCGGGGCGTTCGCCAATGGACGCAGGAGGGCAAGGTGTCGGCGCAGCGCGGCAGCATTGTGGACCGCAACGGCGCTGTGCTGGCGCTGAGTACCACGGCTTACATCGTTACGGTTAATCCCAGGCTGGTGGCGGATGACGAAGCCTTTGCCGATGCCGTGGCGCCCGTTCTGCGGGTGGATCGGGAGCAGCTGATAAAAAAGCTGCAGAACAAGGGCTATGCCTCGGTACAGCTCAAGCGGCAGGTCAGCCGGGAAACGGTGGATACCCTGCGCACCATGCGGGCGCAGGACGATAAAATGGCTTCGCTGCTCCGGGGCATCGACTTTTCCGAGGATACGCGCCGGGTCTATATGAACGGCGATTTCCTCAGCCAGGTGCTGGGGCTGACCAACGTGGACAGCGAGGGCCAATCCGGCCTGGAACAGCTGTACAATACTGTGCTGGCGGGAGAAGACGGCCTGCTTTTGACCGAAGTGGACCGGAAATCCCGCTTTATGCCGGAGGGGAAAACCACCTATGTGGCCCCCCAGCGGGGCGATACGCTGCAATTGACCATTGACAGCAGCATTCAGGCATTTACCGAACGGGCCATGCGGGAATGCATCGCGGTGAACAACGCCCAGGCGGTGGAAGCCATCGTGATGGATGTGCAGACCGGAGCGATCCTGGCTATGTGCATGAAGCCCGATTATGATCCCAACGATCCGCCCCGGGAGGATGTGGCTTCGCTGACGCAGCTGATGCGCATTGCGGCCGTGAGCGACGCATATGAGCCGGGCTCCACCTTCAAGAGCCTGACCTGCGCCGCCGCGCTGGACGCCGGCGTGGCAACGGTCAATGATCCCTTCAATTGCACCGGTTCCATCAAGGTGGACGGCGATACCATCCGCTGCTGGAAGAACAGCCATGGCCATGAAACGCTGGCCGAAGGACTGCAAAACAGCTGCAACCCGGTGTTCGTGCAGCTGGCGCTGCGGCTGGGCACCGAACGGCTGTACCAGTATCTGCGGGCTTTTGGACTGGGCGTGCGCACCGGCGTTGACCTGCCGGGGGAAGGCACGGGGATCCTGATCAACAGCCGGTATGTAAAATCGGTGGATCTGGCCCGCATCGGCTTTGGGCAAAGCGTGGCGGTGACGCCCATCCAGATGATCACGGCCTTTTCGGCGGTGGTCAACGGCGGCCGGCTGATGAAGCCCTACATCGTTTCGGCTGTGCTGGATGAAAACGGGGAAACCGTACAGCGCACCGCGGCGCAGGTGGTTTCCACGCCCATCAGCGCCGAAACCAGCGCCACCATGCGGGGGCTGCTGGAGGGCGTTGTCGCGAATGGCGGCGGGCGGAACGCTTATATTGAAGGCTATCGGGTGGGCGGAAAAACGGGCACGGCCCAGGTGTATATCGACGGCAAGGTGTCAAGCTCTGTCCACATCGGTTCCTTTATCGGCTTTGCGCCGGCGGATAACCCGCGCTTTGCCGTACTGGTTATTGTGAACGCCGCCGATGTCCCGGTGGATTACGGCGGCACCACGGCAGCGCCCTTTGCCCGGCAAATCATCGAGGACACCCTGGAATATATGGGGTTCCCCAAGGCCGGGGATGGGGAAGCAAAGCAGGTCCAGGTGCCCGATGTAACGGGTATGGCGGTGGAAGAGGCGGCAAGGGTTTTGCGGGCTGTGCCGCTGAAATGGGAAACCGACGGCGTCAGCGGCGTCGTCACTGACCAGATGCCGCCGTCCGGCGCGCAATTGACCGCGGGCGGGCAGGTGATGCTCTATACCGCGCCGGAGGACCCGGTAACGCCCCAGCGAATGGCCGCCGTGCCTGATGTGCGGGGGATGAGCGTGGTGGAAGCCAGTCGCGCCCTGCGGGCCCGGGGGTTTGATCTGCGGCTGGAGGGCAGCGGCGTTGCCCAAAAACAAAGCCCGGCGGCGGGAACGTTTGCCGCCCAGGGCAGCACGGTGACCGTGACCTTTTCCATGCCGTAAGGCATGTTCAGCGGATGAAAATAAAAAGACTGCCAATTCGTAAAAAGGAGAAATGGCATGAAACTGACCGAGCTTGCGCGTATCTGTGCACATGAAGTATTGGAAGTCCGGGGCGACTGCCAGGTGGAAGCGCCCTATATCAACAGCCGCGAAAAACAGGAAAACGGGTTGTTTTTCTGCATCTCCGGCGCGCGCTTCGACGCCCATGATTTTGCCCCCCAGGCCGTGGAAAACGGCGCCGCCGCCCTGGTGGTGGAGCGCTTATTGTCTTTGGATGTGCCGCAGATCCTGGTCAGGAACGTCCGCGAGGCGCTTGGACCCATGTGCGCGGCGCTTTACGGCTATCCTGCCGGCCGCATGAAGATGATCGGCATCACCGGCACCAAGGGCAAAACCACATCCAGCTATCTGATCAAGGCCATCCTGGAAGCGGCGGGCATGAAGGCCGGGCTCATCGGGACCACCGGCAACATGATCGGCAGCACCTTTATCCATGGCGATATGACCACGCCGGAGGCGCATCATTTGCAGGGGCTGCTTCACCGGATGGCGGAGGAAGGCGTGCAGGCCGTAGTCATGGAAGTTTCCGCCCATGCCATTGATATGCATCGGGTTGACGGCATCCAGTACGATGTGGGCTGTTATACCAATCTGTCCCAGGACCACCTGGATTATTTTGATACCATGGACCGGTATTTTGAGGCCAAAAAAGCCTTCTTTACGCCCGCCCATATCCGCCAGGCCGTGCTGAATGTGGATGATGAAACTTCGTTTAAGATCATGCGCGATATCCAGGTGCCGTATTTGCGCTACGGCATCAGCACCAACGCCGAGCTGTATGCCCGGGATATTGAGATCTGTGAAACCGGTGTCACCTTCCGCGTCTGCGTGCTGGAGCAGGGCGAGCGCACCATTCATCTGAAAATGACCGGAATCTTCAATGTTTACAACGCCCTGACGGCCACGGCGGCCGCCCTGGCGCTGGGCATCGGCCTGGACGATATCGTCCGGGGACTGGAGAGCGTCACCGCCGTTCCGGGCCGGGCCGAAATGCTGGAAACGCATACGCCCTATAAGGTGCTGCTGGATTATTCCCATTCGCCCGAGGCGCTGGAAAACATCCTTACCGCCGTGCGGGACTTTACCCGGGGGCGGGTCATTGCCCTGTTTGGCTGCGGCGGCGACCGCGATCACGGCAAGCGCCCCATGATGGGCGAAATCGGCGGCAGGCTGGCGGACTTTTGCATCCTGACCAGCGATAATCCCCGCAATGAGGATCCCTTTGATATCCTGGCCGCCGTTGAGGAGGGGATCAAGCGCACCGACGGCGCGTATACCGTCATTGAAAACCGGCGGGAAGCCATTCGCTGCGCCCTGGGCATGGCGAAGGAAGGGGATATGGTGGTCCTGGCCGGCAAGGGGCATGAAACCTACCAGGAAATCCGGGGGGTAAAATATCCCTTTGATGAAAAAGCGGTGGTGCGGGAGCTGCTGGAAGAAACGCGTGCGGACAAGCCCGCCAACTGAACCGAAGGAGAACAATCACATGCTGTACATGATCGCAGCGGCCGTATTGGCGGCCGCCATGATGCTGGCGCTGATGCCAAAGTGCATCCTGAAGCTCAAAGCCCTGAAGTTCGGCCAAACCATGTACGAACTGGGCCCCCAGAGCCATCTCAACAAAAAAGGCACGCCCAATATGGGCGGCATCGTCATGGGGCCGGTAACGGCCGTGTGCACGGCTGCCCTGTCGCTGGTATGGCATGGGCGCGCGGCCTTCGGCGGCTTCTGGTCGCTGGGCAACGCGCTGTGGGCGCTGCTGTTTTTGACGGTGGCCTGCATGCTGCTGGTGGGCTTTTCTGATGACTATATCAAAGATGTCAAGAAAGACCACGAGGGACTGAAGCCAAAGCAGAAGATCGTGCGGCAGGTGGCCATTGGCCTCCTGTTCTCGGTGTGGGCGTATTTCCATGTGGGCAGCGATGTGATCATTCCCTTTACCGGAAAAACCTGGAACCTGGGGATCTTTTATATCCCGCTGATTACGCTTACCGTGCTGTTTATGACAAACAGCGCCAACCTGCAGGACGGCCTGGACGGGCTGCTCTCCACGGTGACCGTGGTGGGCATGGCCGCCTTCGGTATCCTGGCCTTCCTGATGGGCCGGGAGCTGAATAACGCCGTGTGCGGCGTGCTGGCTTTTGCCATGGCGGGCGCGGCCATCGGCTTTTTAAGGTTCAACCGTTATCCGGCGCAGATCTTTATGGGAGATACCGGCAGCATGTTCATCGGCGCTGTGATGGTTGGGATCGCCGTGGTGCTCAGGATGGAGTTCTTGCTGCTGCTGGTCTGCTTCACCTGCGTGTTCAGCTCGGTTTCCGTGATCCTGCAGCGCTATTACTTCAAGCTCACCCATGGCAAGCGCATTTTCAAAATGTCGCCCATTCACCACCATTTTGAGATGTGCGGCATGAAGGAAACGGCCATCGTGCGCATGTACGGTATCGTTACTTTGATCCTATCGGCAATTGCCGTGGCTTCCATGTATAAATGGTTCTAAACTGCTGAAACGGGGATGGTATCATGACTGACCGGACCTATTGGAAAAACAAGCGCGTGCTGGTGCTGGGCATGGCCCGCAGCGGCATTGCGGTGGCAAAGCTGCTGTGCAGATACGGCGCTGTGCCGCTTCTCAATGACAGAAAAACAGAAGAACAGCTGGGCGAAGATATACAGTCGCTTCGGGAGCTGCCCTGCCAGTGGCATTTGGGAGAGGATCCCATGGCCCTGCTTGATCGGTGCGATGCGCTGCTGATCAGCCCCGGCGTTCCCATCGATTCCCCCATCGTGCTCGCCGCGAAAGAAAAAGGCAAACCGGTAACCGGCGAGCTTGAGGTTGCTTCACAATTGGCCGATGGTACCCTGGTGGCCCTGACCGGGACCAACGGCAAAACCACCACTGATTCCCTTCTGGGCGAGATCTTTCGCGCGGCGGGCAAGGTTGCCTATGTGCCAGGCAATATTGGTTATCCGTTGTCTGCGGCCGCCATGCGCAGCCATCCGGAGGATGTGCTGGTAGCAGAGGTTTCCTCCTTTCAGCTGGAAACCACCGATACCTTCCATCCCAAGGTTGCCGCTGTGCTCAATGTTACGGAAGATCACCTGAACCGCCATTACACGATGGAGAATTATACCGCTGTAAAGCGGCATATATTTGACCGTCAGTGCGGCGCGGATACGGCAGTGCTGAATTACGATGATCCGGCTTGCCGGGCCATGGCGGAAGGGCTGAAAGGCAGGATTGCCTTCTTCAGCCGCACGCAGGAAGTGGAACAGGGCGCGTTTGTGAAGGAGGACAGGATCATCCTCCGCTGGAACGGCGAAGAAAGGCCGGTGTGCGGTGTGGACGAGGTGTATATTCCCGGCCCCCATAACACGGAAAACGCCCTGGCCGCGGCCATGATGGCCTATGCCTTGGGCATTCCCACGGCTGTGATCCGGCATGTGCTGCGTACCTTCAAGGGTGTGGAGCACCGCATTGAGTTTGTACGAGAACTGGACGGGGTGAAATGGTACAATGACAGCAAGGGTACCAATGTGGACTCCACCATCAAGGCTGTACAGACCATGCGCGCACCCACGGTACTGATCCTGGGCGGTTCTGACAAGCATGTTCCCTTCGACGCCCTGGCGCGGGAAATCATCGTCAGCGGTCAGATTGCCCGGGTGGTCCTGTGCGGCGCCACCGCGCCGCAGATCGAACGTGCCCTGCTGGATGCGGGGTACACCGCCATTTCCCACGCTGATCACTATCCCGAAATGGTGGAGCTGTGCCGTAAGATGGCGCAGCCCGGCGGCAATGTGCTTTTGTCGCCCGCCTGCGCCTCCTTCGACCAGTTCACCGATTATGAACAGCGGGGACGTGTATTCAAACAGCTTGTCAACGAGCTGAAATAATCATTTTCTCTTCCCGAAAGGATCGCAGGCATGACAAACAGCGTCGTCCTGCCAAAGAGAAAGCGCAGGCCGGTGGACAAAACCCTGCCTGTGATCGTGGGGCTGCTTCTGATGATGGGGTTGGTAACGCTGTTCAGCGCCACCTACTACAACGCACAGGACAGCGGTGACGCGCTGTCCGAGGTCAAAAAGCAGCTTTTTGGCATGGCCATAGGCTTTGTGGCCATGTTTTTTACATCCCGGATTCCCTTTTGGTTCTGGGGACGGCATCGGGTAGCCCTGGCCGGGCTTGGCGTCAGCGCCGTCCTGCTGATCCTGGTGATCATCCCGGGCGTGGGCGTGTATGTCAATGGATCGCGCCGCTGGCTGCGCCTGGGGCCTCTGTCCTTCCAGCCCAGCGAATTGGCCAAATACGCCCTGGTGCTCTTTGTGTCCCTGGCGCTGGCGGCCCGGGGAAAGCGGGTGCAGAAGCTGTTCAGCGGCATTTTGCCCGTGCTGGTGGCTCCCGGCATCGCCTTTCTGCTTATCTTGGAGCAGCCTAACCTGAGCACCGCGGGCAGCATTATCATCGTCAGCGTGATCCTGGTGATGCTGGCGGGCGCCAAATGGCGGCATATGCTGCTGCTGGGCGCCGGAGGATTGGCCGTGGGCGCGTATTATGCCTGGAGCGCGCCTTACCGGCGGGCCAGACTGCTGTCCTTTACCGATCCCTTTGCCAAAATGAGCGACGAGGGATACCAGCTGGCCCAGTCGCTGATCGCCTTTGGCTCGGGCGGGCTGTTTGGCATGGGCCTGGGGGCGGGACGGCAGAAGTACGCCTATCTTCCTTATCCTGAAAGCGATTTTATTTTCGCAATCGTGGGGGAGGACTTTGGCCTGCTGGGCTGCCTGGCGGTGATCCTCATGTTCCTGGCGTTCCTGTTTGCCGGCATGCGCATCGCCCTGACCTGTCCGGACCGCTTCGGCTGCCTGCTGGCCGCGGGCATCACCAGCATGATCACCGTGCAGGCGTTTATCAATATGGGTGTGGTCATCGGCATCCTGCCCACCACCGGGCTCCCGCTGCCCTTCTTCAGCGCGGGCGGCACTTCGCTGTCCATTACCATGGCGGCGGTGGGCGTGCTGCTTTCCATCAGCCGGACCTGCGAAAAAACCTTCTGATCGTGCCCGCACCTTATTTTCCATGCGGCATAGCATGAAAGCATGGAAAACGGAGGTGAGCGCATGGAAGGATTTTTAGTGCGCGGCGGCGAAAGAATATCGGGAGAAATGACCATCGGCTCGGCCAAGAACGCGGTGCTGCCCATCATGGCGGCGTCAAATCTGGCCGATACGCCGTCTGAAATCGTTAACTGCCCG
>JAFUGB010000161.1 GCA_017469605.1 Clostridia bacterium | reverse complement strand
TTCGCCGATACGGCCGTCACCGAGAACACCCGCGTCTCCTATCCGATCGATCACATCGAGAAGATCGTGCAGAAGGTCAGCCCCGTTTCCGCCGGCCCCGACGCCAAGAACGTGATCTTCCTGTCCGCTGACGCTTTCGGCGTGCTCCCGCCCGTGTCCGTCCTGACGCCCGAACAGACCAAGTATTACTTCCTGTCCGGCTTCACCGCCAAGCTGGCCGGCACCGAGCGCGGCATCACCGAGCCCACCCCCACCGTCTCCGCCTGCTTTGGCCAGGCCTTCCTGGAGCTGCATCCCACCAAGTACGCCGAGGAGCTGGTCAAGAAGATGGAAAAGAGCGGCGCCAAGGCCTACCTGGTCAACACCGGCTGGAACGACACCGGCAAGCGCATCTCCATTAAGGATACCCGCGGCATCATCGACGCCATCCTGAACGGCGATATCCTGAACGCGCCCACCAAGAAGATCCCCTACTTCAACTTTGACGTACCCACCCAGCTGCCCGGCGTGGACACCGGCATCCTGGATCCCCGGGATACCTACGCCGATCCCCAGGTTTGGGATGAAAAGGCCCGCGACCTGGCCGGCCGCTTCATCAAGAACTTCGTCAAGTACGAGGGCAACGAAGCCGGCAAGGCCCTGGTCAAGGCCGGTCCCCAGCTGTAAAGCCCAAAAGCACCGCGGCGAGCGCACTGCGCCCGCCGCGATTTTTTTATTTGAAGAAAATGCTAAATCCTCCTCCCATCCAGCGCCGGGCGCTATCCGTTTTAAGCCGGGTTCTCGTATTGCCCGGCCTTCTGGGACAGCTCTTTTTTGAAGCGCAGCGCCACGTACAGCGCGGCGCAGGCTTCGGCCACCCACATGGCAAACCAGGCGCTGTTCAGGCCAAAGGCTGTTTTGAACAGGTAGAAGCAGGGCAAAAGCAGGACCACCTGCCGGATGCCGGTGCCGGTCATGTTGATGATCCCGTTGCCCAGGCCGGAGGCGCACATGCCCAGCACCGTGGTGACGGCCGTCAGCGCGTAGGTAACGCAAATAACGCGCACGGCGGGCACGCCCAGCGCCAGCAGATCGGGGCTGGCGTTGAACAGCGATAAAAGCTGCCGGGGAAGGATCATGAACAGGACGGTGCCCGCCAGTCCGATGCCGATGCCCCAGGTGACGGCGGTTTTCACCGTTTCCCGGATGCGGCCGCCGTTTCCCGCGCCATAATTGAAGCCGATAACGGGCAGGCATGCCTGGCCCAGGCCGTTCATGGGCATGAACAGGAAATTTTGCAATTTGAAATACGCCCCGAAAAAGGCGATGGCTGTGCCCGCGCCCAGGATGGCGTTCATGCCAAAGTTCATCACCGAGCCCATGGCCTGCATGATGATGGTAGGCAGGCCCACCTTATAGATGGCGGCCACCATTTTGCCCTCCAGCCGGAAGCCTTTGAAGCTGATCTTCACCTCGGGATTGCGGAAAATATTCAGCGCCAGCGCCGTGGCCGCGCCCAGCCATTGGCCGATCACCGTGGCGATGGCGGCGCCGCGGATACCCATGTTCAGGGTGAAAATAAAGATGGGATCCAGAATGATGTTGGTGACCGCGCCCACGACCAGGGAGACCATGCTCAGCCCGGTTTTGCCCGACGCCTGCAGGAAGCGCTGCGCCATGGTTTCCAGGAAGGAGCCGGTGCAGAAGAGCGTAACGACGCGCAGGTAGTCCGCGCACATCGATGCCGTTTCCGCGTCCTTCGCCATGGCGTGGGCAATCGTATCGGCAAAGAATGATCCCACCAGGATGAACAGCAGGGAGCTGAGGACCGCCAGCACCAGGCCGGTGGCCGCGCCTTTGCTCACTTCCCCGTGCTTTTTCTGCCCCAGCAGCCGGGACAAAAGCGCATTGATCCCCACCGCCGTGCCCACGCCCAGGGCGATCATCAGGATCTGCACGGGATAAGCCAGGGACGTGGCCGTCAGCGCCTTTTCGGAAATCCGGGATACATAGATGCTGTCCACAATGTTGTACAGCGACTGCACCAGCAGCGACAGCATCAGCGGAATCGCCATGGAAAGCAGGAGCTTGGGAATGGGCATTGCGCCCATTTTGTTTTGTTTTTGCTGCATATCAGTTTTCCCTTAGTTCCTTATAGGTGCGCAGGATCACCACCAGCGACAGGATGAAGGTGAGCACATCGGCCACCGGGAAGGAATACAACACGCCGTTCAGCGCGAACAGCAAGGGCAGGAGGATAGGCAGGAAAACGCCGAAGATGATTTCACGCACCAAAGACAGGATCATGGATTCCTTGGCCTTGCCCAAGGCTTGCAGGAAAATGAAGGTGCCCTTGTTGACCATGGCCAGGGGCATCATGCACAGGTAGATGCGGAAGCAGCGGATGGCAAACTGGGTATAGTATGCGCTTTCGTTGGCCGCGCCGAAGATGTTGATCAGGCCCCGGGGGAACACCTCCACGATGAACAGCGCAATGCAGCCGATGATGGCCTCGGCCGCCAGCAGGTAGGTAAACAGCGTTTTCACGCGGTCCTTCCGCTGCGCGCCGATGTTGTAGCCCACCACCGGGATGCACCCCGCCGACAGGCCCACGGAGATCGAAATGGCGATCTGGAAGAACTTCATCACGATGCCGAGCACCGCCAAGGGGATCTGGGTAAACTGGGGCTGGCCGAACACCGGATCCAGCGCGCCCCATTTGGCGGTGGAATTCTGCACGGCGGCCATGGAAACCACCAGGGACGCCTGGCTCAGGAAGCTGGTGATGCCCAGGGGGATATACCGCTTCATCAGCTCCGGATACATGCCGAAGCTCTTCTTTTCCAGCTTCACGGCCTTCATGTGGCACAGATACCAAATGGCCAGCACGGCGGTGAGCACCTGACCCAGCACGGTGGCGATGGCCGCGCCCGCCATACCCATGTGCAGGGGATAGATAAACAG
>JAFUGB010000160.1 GCA_017469605.1 Clostridia bacterium | reverse complement strand
TTTACCGTGGTTTCCATACCAGCGGGCAGGGTGGAATAGATGGAAGCGGTCAACGCGCCGTCCTCCCGGATGGGGAGGAATTCGGGGCGCACGCCCAGGATGGCTTCGCCGCCCAGGTTCGCGACGGAATCCCTGGCATTGAACACCGCCTTTTGGCCAAGCATTGACAGCGTGACGGTTTTTCCTTCTGTTTTGGTCACCTGGGCGGGGATGAAGTTCATCGTGGGATTGCCCACAAAGCTGGCCACAAAGGTATTGGCAGGCGCGTTATAGATTTCAAGGGGCGGCGCGTATTGCTGCAATACGCCGGTTTCCATCAGGCAAACCTGGGTAGACAGCGTCATGGCCTCCAATTGGTCATGGGTTACGTACACAAAGGTGGAATTGGTATCGGTGTGCAGGCGTTTAAGCTCTGTGCGCATTTCACCGCGCAGCTTGGCATCCAGGTTGGAAAGCGGCTCATCCATGAACAGCACACGGGGACTGGGGGCCAGGGTGCGGGCAATGGCCACGCGCTGCTGCTGGCCGCCGGAAAGCTCGGCGGGATACCGCTTCACAAACTGCTCGATTTTGAGCAGCTTGAGCATCTCGTCCACCCGATCCTGGATTCGCTTTTTGTCCCATTTGAGCATTTCCAGACCAAAGGCGATGTTCTGATAGACTGTCATATGGGGCCACAGGGCATAGTTTTGGAACAGGAAGCCGATATCGCGCTTGTTGGGCGGCAGGTTGATGCCCTTGTCCGAGTCGTATACCGGCACGCCGTCAATGAGGATGCGTCCCGAGGTGGGCGTTTCCAGGCCGGCGATCATGCGCAGGGTGGTGGTCTTGCCGCAGCCTGAAGGGCCAAGCAAGGTCACAAAGCCGCGGTCCTCAATCACCAGATTGAGATCATCCACGGCGACAAACTTTTCAAAGCGCTTGTTGACGTGTTCCAGTATGATTTGCGGCATGTGATTAACCTCCGATTCCCTTGTCAAACGACGCGCCTGTCAGTTTGTTGACCAGCGTGTTGATGGCAATAATGATAACAATGATCAGCAGTGTTACGGCGCTGCCGTACTGGGCATAGCCGGTTTCATTGAAGGAAAACAGCATGGTGGTGAGCATGTACCGGGCGTAGGGCACCAGCAGGGTGAGCAGCGCCACCTCGCGCATCACGTTGATTACCGGCAGCAGGTAGCCGGAAATGATGGCGCTCTTTTGGATGGGGAACAGGATGCGGCTCATGCGCGTGATCCAGGGTACGCCAAAGATCGTGGCCGCCTCCTCGATTTCCGGGGCGATCTGCATCATGCTGTTGACACCCGAGCGGGAGGCAAAGGGCAGAAATTTGACAGACGCCACCAGCGCAAGCAAACCGAAGGTGCCGTACAGCCAGCGGAAGGAGGTGCTCGTAGCCACCGCAAGATAGATGGTGCCAAAGGCCATGGCGGGCATCAGGTAGGGGAAGAAGGCCAGGTTTTCCACTGCCTGGGAAAGCCAGCTGCCGCGCCTGCGCACACAGGCGTAGCCGATCAGCATGCCGCAGGTACCCACGATGGCGGAAACAAGGATGGCCAGCAGCACCTGGCGTCCCAACGCGCTCCACATGGTGGGATTGCGCAGGATGCCCGAAATCATGCCTGTTTCATAGGCGGATGCCTCGGTGCCGATCCAGAACTGCAGCGTCATATTGCTGGGGGAATAGTTGCCGGGCTGCCGGATAACGCTTTCCAGCGCAAAAGATACCAGCGGCATAATGGCAAAGAACAGGGTAAAGATGATCAGGACCACGCAGATGGGGATATTGGCTCCCCTGAGCTTGACCAGCGATACCTGGCCGCTTTTGCCGGAAACTGTGGTAAAGGACTTGCGTTTGCCTGTAAAGCGCTGGTTTATGCCCAGGATGAGGCAGCCAAGGAGGATGGATATAAACGCAATGATATATCCCTGGCCGTCATAGCCTGCCTGCAGCATGGCCCGCATGCGCGTGGATAAGGTGTACATCTTTACCGGGGAGCCCAGGAAAAAGGGCACGGTATAGCTGCTGAAGCCCGAGGAAAAGATCAGGAGGAAAGTGCTCAGGATGGCGGGCATCACGATGGGGATGGTAACCCGACGGATGATGGTAAAGCGGCTGGCCTTGAGGATGGTGGCGCTTTCCTCCAGCGTGGCGTCC
>JAFUGB010000159.1 GCA_017469605.1 Clostridia bacterium | reverse complement strand
CCCGGCGGCGGTGGCTTGCCTGTCCGCCCGGGATATAGGGAAGGCCGGGGCTTACCTCACCCTGCAGCCGCTGTATCTGCGGGCGCCACAGGCCGAGCGCGAGCGCGCCAGGCGGGAGGCGAAAAATGGCTGATTATACCATTCGGCGCATGACGGTGGAGGATGTGGACGCCGTGCACGCCATCGAGCAGGCCACCTTTGCCATGCCCTGGAGCCGCCAGAGCTTTTATGAGGAAATGACCCGAAACGCCTGCGCGCGTTACCTGGTGGCCGTGCTGGATACCGGAGAAATCGTGGGCTTTGCCGGCGTCTGGGTGGTGATGGACGAGGGCCATATTACCAATATTGCCGTCCGGGCCGACCACCGGGGCCGGGGGAGGGGCCGGGCGCTGACGGCGGCGCTGATCCAATACGCCGCCAATCTGGGCGTGGTGTACATGACGCTGGAGGTGCGCCGCAGCAATGAAATTGCCCAGCATGTATACCTGAGCCAGGGCTTTATCCAGGTGGGCGTCCGCAAAAAATACTACGAGGATAATGGAGAGGACGCGCTGTTCATGGTCTGCGACCATCTGCCGCCTGCCGATCCGGACTTTGAGGAACCGGAAACGGTGAAGGAATAAGGGCTTGGGGAGCGCATCAATCATTACAGCGGTTATACATTGGATACAATGAATGGCGTAAGCGCGAAATACAAAAGGGGGTTGCTGCACTTTTTGTCAGTGCAACAACCCCCTCTTGGGCGCTTAATGCCCACGGTGTTTGGCTTTCTTTTTGTCAGTGCGGATTTTAAATTTGCGTTGTTCTTCCGCATCACGTCGTTCCCGGCTTTGCAGTTTTCGCTGCGTTTTGTTTTCCTCATAAGCCAATTTTACGGTTTGCTGGGATTTTGTGCTGATGCTTTTGCTCTGCCCTTTTGCGATCTGGCGCTGCCGGCGTTTGGGATTAGCGGCGATTTTCTGCGGTTTTATCCCCGCCGCGGGCGGAGAAAAGCGGAGCCGATGATAATTATGCAGGATAAAATCATGAATCTCCTGATTCTTTGGTTCCGCCCCAAAGACGACGCGGCAAGCCTTTAGCCCTTCACCGTCTGCCTGTTCAAAAAATCCAACCCAAAACTGACCGTCAAAGAAAACCGTTAGTGTAATGCTCATCATTACACCCCTCCCGTTCTGTCCGCCCCTTTTTCGGAACAACGGACGACCCACGAGAGGGAGGGCTACTTACGGTTTCCCGCGCCGGACTGCCAACCGGCATGTGTCTTTATGTTCCAGACGGACAGCATTATTATACCAGGGGACAAAGGCAAAAGCAAACATCGTTTTTCCACGGAAGCGTTTTGCGGCGGCTGCAATGGAAGCCTGCGTGCAACTGGGAAAATCAAGGCCGGGTTAAGCGATCCTTTCCGATATAAATTGCTTGCAGAATCGTTCTTGTCCGTTTGGGAAAGATCATGGGCAGGATTGCGGTTTTCCGTTTTGCAACATTGACAAAAAAGCCCTTGCGCCGTACAATAGACAGGGATTTTATACAAAAATTCCAACCGGAAGGGAGCGAATCATGCGGCGCGGACTGAAAACCTATACCACCCTGCGGGCGGCGGTGAGCGCCTGCGCGCTCTGCGTCGGGCTTATTGCGCTGGTTTTTATGATCAGTGATGTTCCCGCTGTGCCGCTTTCGGCAATTGTGCTGTCCGCGGCGCCTGCCGGGCTCATGATCACCGGCACGGTGGCCGGATTCATCCCCATGGGGGTGTGCCTGGCCGTGCTGCTGGCGGCCTTCGCGATGGCCGGTCCGGGAATGCTGGCCGTTTGCGCGGCGGTTTACCTGGCGCCGGCATTGGCTGTATTTGACTGGTGCCTGGACAGCAATACGCCCTTCTGGCGGGCCTGCGGCCTGGTGGCGGGGATGCT
>JAFUGB010000158.1 GCA_017469605.1 Clostridia bacterium | reverse complement strand
TGACCATCGGCAACTATATCGGCGCGCTGCGCAACTTTGTAAAGCTGGAAAAGGATTATGACTGCCTGTTCTGCATGGCCGACCTGCATTCTCTGACCGTGCGCCAGGATCCCACCGCCCTGCGCCGCCGCACCGCCGAGCTGGCCGCGCTGTACATTGCCTGCGGCCTGGATCCCCAAAAGAACATCATTTACGCCCAAAGCCACGTGCCCATGCACGCCCAGCTGGCCTGGGTCCTGAACTGCTTCACCTATATGGGCGAGCTCAGCCGCATGACCCAGTTTAAGGATAAATCCGCCAAGCACGCCGATAACATCAACGCCGGCCTGTTTACCTATCCCGTGCTGATGGCCGCCGATATCCTTTTGTACCAGACCGACGTGGTGCCCGTGGGCGCCGACCAGAAGCAGCATCTGGAAATCTGCCGCGATATCGCGGGCCGCTTCAACAGCGTGTATGGGGATGTGTTCAAGATCCCCGAGCCCTATATCAGCAAGTCCGCCGCCGCCCGCATCATGAGCCTGAGCGATCCCGCCAGCAAAATGAGCAAGTCCGGCGAACCCGACAGCTTCATCAGCATGATGGACAGCCCCGAGGATATCCGCCGCAAGCTGCGCCGCGCCGTCACCGACAGCGACGGCGAGATCCGCGTGGACCCGGAAAACAAGCCCGGCGTCACCAACCTGATCACCATCTGCGCCGCCATGAGCGGAAAAACGCCGGAGGAGGTGTGCACAGCGCTCCAGGGCAAGGGCTACGGCGCGCTGAAGGATGCCACCGCCGAGGCCGTGATCGGCACGCTGGCCCCCATCCAGGCCGAGCATAAGCGCATCATGAGCGACAAACAGTATATCAACGACGTGCTCAAAAACGGCGCCGAGCGCGCCGGCGCCCTGGCTTTCCGCACGCTGCGCAAGGTATATAAAAAGGTAGGACTGTACCAGCTGTAAGCGTTTTCAGGGAAGGCCGCGCCGCAAGGAAGGAGAAGGCATGGAAAAGATCGACCTGATCTCGGTATCGGGCAAACCGCTGTGCATCCGGGTATGGGATACCCCCCATCCTCGGGCCGTGGTGCAGCTGGTGCACGGCATGGCCGAGCATATGGCCCGCTATGACCGCCTGGCCCAGGTGCTGAACCAGGCAGGCTATGCCGTGGTGGGGCATGACCACCTGGGCCATGGCCCCATTGCCGCCCCCGGGGACCGGGGCTGGTTTGGTCCCAAGGACGGCTGGAACAACCTGATCGAGGACGCGCATACCGTAACCGGTTATGCCAGGCAGCGCTTTCCTGGGCTCAAAATAGCGCTGCTGGGCCACAGCATGGGCAGCTTTGCCGTGCGCGAATACCTGCTGCGCTATGGGGAGGAGCTTGCCGCCTGCGTGATCAGCGGCACGGGCTGGTATCCCGCCGCCCTGTGCACCGCCGCCAAGGGGTTGGCGGCGCTGTGCGGCGTATTTGGCGGCTGGCACAAGCCCGCGGCGCTGGTAAACAGCGTGGGCTTTGGCAGCAGCAATAACGCCTTCAAGCCCGCCCGCACGCCCTTTGACTGGCTCAGCCGGGATGAAAAAGAGGTGGATAAATACATTGCCGATCCGCTGTGCGGGTTCCTGTTCACCGCCCGGGGCTATTATGATATGTTTGACGGGCTGCTGGCCCTGAGCAAGGAAAGCCGCCTTTCCGCCCTGCCCAAGGATTTGCCCGTTTACTTCCTGTCGGGCGCCATGGATCCGGTGGGGCAGCAAAGCGCGGGGGTGAAAACGGTGGTCCGGCAGTTCCGGGAGGCCGGCGTGACGGATGTGACGCTGAAGCTTTACGAGGGCGGCCGCCACGAAATGTTTAACGAAATCAACCGCGACCAGGTCACTGCCGACCTGCTGGAATGGCTCAATGAAAAAATACGGTAAACACAAGCCGCGATTTAACGGGGGCATGGGACCCAAAAGTCCCATGCCCCCGTTTTTTCCATGCGCTTTGCCGCGTACCCGTTCCGCCCATGCCGCCAGCCCCGGCAAAGGCCGGACAGCTGCATGGGCGGCAAAAGCGCTGTGATCACGGCGTTTCCATCCGCCTTGGGATCACGCGATCCCCATGCAGTCGGCAATGGCATCCAGGATGGGCTGCGTCCATTGCTTCTGGAAGATCCACGCTTCATGCTGCATATCGAAACGGCGGATATCGGGATCCCGGAAATGCTGCAAGTAGCGCGCTTCATATTTGGGGCCCATTTTCAGGGCGTAAATGATATGCACGGTGGTGCCGTCCACATGGATGCCGTCTTCCAGCGGCGTTACATAATCCGAATAGAATTCCCGGGCCACCGTTTTGGGATGCAGCGAAACGATGCTGTCGGCAAACTGCCCCATGAAGGCGTCGGTTTCGGCATCCATCTCCATGCCAAAGTTCTTGACCAGCATATGTTTGAGCTTGTCCCGTTTTTTGGGGCTTTTGCCCGCGTCGGCAATCCACCGGCCCACGATCCAGGTCATGAGCCGGGCCACGATGGGGCTGCCCTGGTCCAGGTCCGAGCTGCCGATGAACCCATGATCGATATGAATGCGCCGGCGCTGGATCAGCAGGCCCACAAAGCTGCCGCCCAGCGAAGATCCGTAGGCGCCGTCCACCCGGCCGTGATGCTTTTCCAAAATATAGTTTTCAATCTTTTCGGTCACCGTCAGCATATCGGTAAAGGGCTTGCTTTTGTCGCCGTCAAAGCCGTCGTAATTAACGCAGATCAGGTGATACTGTTCAGCCAGCCGCTGGATCACCGTATGAAAGTTGATTTGCCAGGTGCAGGCCGTTCCCGGCAGCAGCAGCATGGTTTTGCCATTGGGCTTGCCCATTTCGGTGAATTCCATGAAAATGTCCTCCCGCACTCTTCGCGCAGCGCTTCGCCGCCGATGTCCTACCGTTAATTCGGTCCAGCCGGCGGTTATACGCAGCTAACTCCCGGATACAGTATAACACATCGGCGGCGCAAAGGAAAGCCAAATTTGAATCCGGTCAAGGGCTTGGGGGCACGCCCTCCTCCAGGTCGCCGTCATAGCGGTCCATGCCGCCAATGCTGGTCACCCGCTGATATCCCCGGGCCTGGAGCAGCGCCTCGGCCTGGTAGCTGCGCATGCCGCCGTAGCAGTACAGAAAAATGGGCGTATCCTTTTGCGCGGCGGCGGTGATCTGCTCCCGGATGGTTTCGGGCAGCATGTTCACCGCCCCCGGGATATGCCCTTCCGCAAAGTCCTCCTCGTCCCGCAGGTCAATGAGCACGGCGCCCGGCGTATTCCGGAAAAGGGCCAGGCCCCGATTGATGTCTTCCATAGCAGCCTCACTGATGTAATATTTCAAAAAACAGTTATCGCGCGCTTTGCCCGGGCTTGGGCTCATGGTATTCCATGCCCTGGTCGTACCGCACGGTTTTCGGCGGCGTTTCCAGCAGCTCGGGATGGTCCAGGTACTGCTCCATGGCGGCGAAGAAGCGGGCGTAGTGCGCGCCGGAGCAGACGCGCTCGTCAGCGGTAATGCCGATGGGCAGGAAGCGCTTCATGCGCGTTTGGCCGTTTTCCACCACGGCCACCTTTTCCACCAGGCCCATGCCAAAGAACATGCTCACGTCACCGAAATTATAAATATGATGGTTCACGTGATGCAGGCCGATGGAGGCGTTATTGGTAATGTACATGCCCACGTAAAAGGGCAATTCGTTGATCAGCGCGCCGGGAGCGATGCCGTAGCGGTCCAGCAGCCGCACCAGCGCCACGGTGACCGTGGCCAGGCCGGGCACGCTGAACAGCACGGCCAGCAATTTATCCACAAAGCCCGGGGCGGCGTTCTCCCCGCGGTTGGCGTTCACGGCGGCCACCATGCGGTCACGCACATCGTAGAGCGTGTCGGTGGGGTCAAAGCGGATGCTCACCACCGTTTCGCCCTGGTTGGCATCCTGGGGCGATTTGAGCATGGTAAAGGCCACGCTGCAGTTGTTGCGGGCAAAATACTGCTTGTTCATGATAAAACGGTTAACCTCCGGATTCTGGCTCACCGCCCGCACATAGGCCGCCACAATGATCTGCATATGGGTCAGCCGCTGGTTTTTTTCCTGCATTTGCCGACCGATATAGCGGGTCATGGCTTCCCAATCGATGCGGTGCTGCAGGAACACCTGGGCATCGCAGCGCATGGGCATCACATAGGGGGTGATCTGCACCACCGGGTCAATCTTCCGGATCCGGCGTCCATCCGGCCTTCTTCCAAACATGGGTTTTCCTCCTTTATGCGCGTGGCCTTGCAATTCCATTTGTATCATACAATAAATTCCATAAAAAAAGCAATCCCGCGGCGAAAAACCGGCGGGAAAAATGTAAAAAAAGCCGCTTTTCCCCCGGCGGGCCGGCCGCCGGCGTTGCGCGCCGGACAAAATTCAAGTATAATGAAGCCATGCAAGGCCCCATCCCAACGATAGAGGATCATTATTCAATGAAAAAACTGCTGTTGCTGCTCCTGCTCTGCCTGCCGCTGTGCGCCCGGGCCGGGGAAGACCCCTTCACCCTCACCGCGCCCCAAACGGTGACGCCCTACGCCGCCCATACCATCCTCTGTAGAAGATTCCTTATCCGTTTACGCCCAAG
>JAFUGB010000157.1 GCA_017469605.1 Clostridia bacterium | reverse complement strand
TGCCCGTTTGCGCAATACCGATCTGTACATGAACTTTCGCGGACCTGCCAGCTACGTAAATATCCTCACCCAGGGCAGTGTGGAGGGCGTGAGCATGAGCAACAACCACGCCTTGGATTATGGCACCGACGGTTTATTGGACTGCCAGGCCAACCTCAGCGCCGCCGGGGTAAAATGGGCCTACAACAACAATTACTTTACCTTTGAGCGCAAGGGCGTAAAATTTGCCGTATTCTCCTTCCGCCGGTACTATATGGAGGTATATTATCAGTGGCTGGAAGAAACCATCGCCCGGGTGAAGCAGGAAGAAAACGTGGACTTTGTGATCGTTTGCCTGCATCATGGGGAAGAATACGAAGCGAAACACAACAATTATGACCAGACCCGGTTTGCCCATCACGCCATTGATTACGGCGCCGACCTGGTGGTGGGAACCCACCCCCATGTGCTGCAGGGCATCGAGGTATACAAAAACCGCCTGATCCTGTACAGCCTGGGCAATTTCTCCTTTGGCGGCAATAACCGGCCATATGCCGCTTCCATCCCCACCGCGGTGATGCAGGTCAACCTCACCTTCCGGCAGAATTGCCTGGAGAGTTCCCAATTGACCATTTACCCCTTCCACGCCACCGGCACACAGCCCTACAGCAATTACCAGCCGGTACCGGTAAGCGGCGCCGAGGCCCAGGAGGTCATGGCCATTATACAAAGCGATACTCCCTTCCCGCTGAACCCCTATATAGAGGGCCAAGGCGCGGTACAGGATATCATATATGCAAAATAAGGAGTGAACAGAAATGGTGAAGGTAAACATTATTTCCGGGTTCCTGGGCGCGGGCAAAACCACGCTGATCAAGAAGCTGATCGCGGGCGCCATGCAGGGCGAAAAGGTGATCCTTCTGGAAAATGAATATGGCGAAGTAGGCGTAGACGGCGGCTTTATGAAGGATGCCGGCATCACAGTGACCGAGCTGAACAGCGGCTGCATTTGCTGCACGCTGGCCGGCGACTTTCAAAAGGCCATTGATGAGCTGATCGATACCTATCATCCCGAGCGTCTGATCGTGGAGCCCACCGGCGTTGGCAAGCTCAGCGATATCCGCCGCGCTGTGGAAGAAGCCAGGGAGCATCATCCCGAACTGACGATTGCCGGCTGCGCCACCGTAGTGGATGCCGGCCGCAGTCGCATTTATATGAAGAACTTCGGTGAGTTCTTCATCGATCAGATTAAAAGCGCTGAAACCATTATATTCAGCCGCACCCAGCTGCTGTCCGCCGAACGCGTGGAAAAGAGCCGTGCCCTGGTGGCTGAGCAGAATCCCGAGGCCCGCATCATTACCACGCCCTGGGATGACCTGGACGCCAAGGTCATGCTGGAGACCATTGAAAATCCCGTGAAGCTGCTGACGCTGGCTGATCTTCCCGAAGAGGAGGACGAGCATGAGCATCATCACGATCACGATCATGAGGAGCACGAGCATCACCATCATGATCACGAAGAACATGAAGAGCATCATGTGGACGAGCATGGCCATTGCTCCTGCGGTCATGATCATCATGACCATGCGCATCATCACCACCACGGCCACGACGCCGATGAGGTATTTGACAATATCGGCGTGGAAACGGCCAAACGTTTCACCGAAGCGGGTCTGCGTGATGCGCTCAGCAAGCTTTCCGACGAGGAAGAGTATGGCAGCATCCTGCGCGCCAAGGGCATCCTGCAGGCCGAGGACGGCCGTTGGCTGCACTTTGACTACGTTCCCGGCGAAACCGAAATCCGCTATGGCGGAGCCGATTATACCGGCCGTCTCTGCGTGATCGGAACCCATATTGACGAAGCCGCCCTGCGTACCCTGTTTGGTGTTTAAGGAGATCGTTTATGCGTCCTGACGAAATCATCCCCATTTATATCGTAGCCGGTTTCCTGGACAGCGGGAAAACATCGCTGATCCACAATATGCTGGAGGACGAGGGCTTCTCCCGCGGCCAGAAAACGCTGCTCGTAGTCTGCGAGGAAGGCAACGAGGAATACGATGAAGCCAGGCTGGCCAAGCAG
>JAFUGB010000156.1 GCA_017469605.1 Clostridia bacterium | reverse complement strand
TGGCCGGCACCTGGGTCATGACCCGTTATATCGTGAACGGGCAGGAAATTGACAATCCGGCGGCCCAGGGCAGCAGCAAGGTCATGCTGTTCAATGAAGACGGGACGGCTGTGATCACCATCAACAAAAACGTTTACTACGGCACCTGGGCCCAGCGGGGCGGCGTCATTCATCTGCTGTATGAGGACGGGGATCAGGCCGATTTCACCGTGGAGCCTGAACAGCTGGTCTACACGCCCGCCGGCCAAACGCAGATTTTTACCCGGCAGGTCATCTACGCCGACGGTTCCGATTTTGCCTGCCGCGCACTTTCCGACGGCTCCCTTGAAATCATCGGATACAGTGGGGACGCCGCCGCGCTGAATATTCCGGCCGAAATCGACGGTTCCCCGGTACGCGTTATCGGCACCGCGGCCTTTGCCTCCCAGGGAGCGCTGCTCAGTGTAACCGTGCCCAGGGGCGTTGTCGAGATCAAGCCCTTTGCCTTCTACGGCTGCGCCAAGCTGGCCCGGGTATCGCTTCCCCATGGGCTCAGCCGCATTGGCGCCTCGGCCTTCCAGAACTGCGAAAGCCTGGCCCGGATCATCGTTCCGGAGGACGTGGAAACGCTGGAATACGCATCCTTTTCGGGCTGCCGCCGGCTGCTGACCGTCCGTTTGCCCGCCAGCCTGCGCACGATTGAATCCCTGGCCTTCGCGGGCTGCCAAAGCCTGAAGGGCATAGTCGTTCCCGCCGGCAGCCAAACGCTGGCAGACGCCGTTTTCAGCGGCTGCGAATCGATGACCGAGGTCATTTTGCCCGCCAGCCTCACGGCCATTCACGGCGCGCCGTTCGCGGGATGCGGCGATCAGCTGATAGTCACCGCCCCATCCGGGAGCTACGCCGCGGAATGGTACGCGCAAAGCCGGGGAAAATGAATACGGCAACGCCCGCCGGAAACACTTCCGGCGGTTTTTTTACAGGGAAAGGAAGAATGCGGCAATGGCGGAAAAGCGGTTGATCGTGGGGCTGCTGGCCCATGTGGACGCGGGGAAAACCACGCTGTCCGAAGCGCTGCTGTATACCGGCGGCCAGCTGCGCAGGCTGGGCCGGGTGGATCACGGCGACGCCTTTCTGGATACAGACGTCCAGGAGCGCGAGCGCGGCATTACCATCTTTTCCAAGCAGGCCATGCTGCAATGGAAGGACATCCATCTGACGCTGCTGGACACGCCGGGCCACGTGGACTTTTCCAGCGAAATGGAGCGCACGCTGCGGGTGATCGACTGCGCCGTGCTGGTGATCAGCGGCGCCGACGGCGTGCAGGGGCATACGCTGACGCTGTGGCGGCTGCTGCATGCCTACCGGGTGCCCACCCTGCTTTTTATCAACAAAATGGATCATCCTGGGGCCGACCGCGGCGTGCTGATGCACGCTCTCAAAACCCGCCTCAGCGACGCCTGCGTTGACCTGCTTGCCCCTGGGGCCATGGAAGAAATGGCCATGTGCGGCGAGACCGCCATGGAAGAATACCTGGATACCGGCGCCGTGTCCCAGGCCGAAATCGCCCGCCTTACCGCCGGGCGCAGGCTGTTTCCCTGCCTGTTCGGCAGCGCGCTGAAGCTCCAAGGCATCGAAGCGCTGCTGGACGCCCTGCGGGACTGCGTGCCCGCGCCGCGTTATCCCGAAGCCTTTTCCGCCCGGGTCTATAAAATCAGCCGTGATCCCCAGGGCGTGCGGCTGGCCTGGATGAAAATCACCGGCGGAAGCCTGAAGGTAAAAACGCTGCTGCGGGCCGAGGACTGGGAGGAAAAGGTCAACCAGCTGCGGCTGTACAGCGGGCAAAAATTCACTCTGGCCGATGCAGTGCCCGCGGGCGCCGTCTGTGCCGTGACCGGGCTCAATTACGTAAAAGCGGGCGATGGCCTGGGCGCTGAACCGGCCGCCGCCGCTCCGCTGCTGACGCCGGTATTCACCTACCAGGTGCTGCTGCCGGTGGGCTGCGATCCCCATACCGCCCTGCAGAAGCTGCGCATTCTGGAGGAGGAGGACCCCCAGCTGCACGTGCTGTGGAACGCTGAAAAGCGGGAAATCCATGTGCAGCTCATGGGGGAAGTACAATTGGAGATCCTGCGGCGCGTTCTGCGCGACCGTTTCCAGCTGGCGGCGGCCTTCAGCGAGGGCAGCATCCTGTATCGCGAGACCATTGCCAATGCTGTAGAGGGCGTGGGACACTATGAGCCGCTTCGGCATTACGCCGAGGTTCATTTGCTGCTGGAGCCCGGCGAGCCGGGCAGCGGCCTTCATTTTGCCAGCGCGTGTTCGGAGGACGAGCTGGACAGGAACTGGCAGCGGCTGATCCTGACCCACCTGATGGAAAAGCAGCATTTGGGCGTGCTCACCGGCGCGCCCATCACCGATATGAAAATCACGCTCATCGCCGGCCGGGCACACCTCAAGCATACAGAGGGCGGCGATTTCCGCCAGGCCACCTACCGCGCCGTGCGCCAGGGACTGATGCAGGCCCAAAGCGTACTGCTGGAGCCCTGGTATGATGTGCGGCTGGAGCTGCCCCAGGACTGCGTGGGCCGGGCCATGAACGATCTGACCCAGATGGGCGGCAGCTTTCAGCCCCCGGAAACGCTGGGCGAAGGCGTTCTGCTCACGGGCAGCGCGCCGGTGGCTGCCCTGCGGGGCTATGCCCGGGAGGTGGTCAGCTATACCCGGGGACAGGGCAGGCTGCTGTGCCAGCTGCGAGGCTACGCGCCCTGCCGCGACCAGGAGAGCGCGATCACCGAAGCCGGCTACGATCCCGAGCGCGACCCCGAAAACAGCCCGGATTCGGTGTTTTGCAGCCACGGGGCGGGCTTCATCGTCAAATGGGATCAGGTTCCCCAATTTATGCACCTGCACACCGAGACGCTGGGCCTGTCCCCCGCGCCGGCCGCGCTGGCCTCCGGCCAGCCGGCAGGCGGCGCATACCGGGGAACGGCGGATGAGGACAGGCAATTGATGGCCATTTTTGAGCGCACCTACGGCCCGGTAAAGGAACGCCGGGGCGGCGCGGCGCGCCAGGCCCGGCCCACGGTCAACGACCGGCCCATCGTGCTGCAGCCCCCCAAGCAGGAATACCTGCTGGTGGACGGCTACAACATTATCTTTGCCTGGCCGGATTTAAAGGCGCTGGGCCATGAAAGCCTGGAGGACGCCCGCAAAAGCCTGCAGGATATCCTGAGCAATTACCGGGGCTTTAAGCCCTGCGAGCTGATCCTGGTATTTGACGCCTACAAGGTGGCGGGCAATCCCGGCTCCGCCGAGGACTACCACGGCATTCACATCGTATATACCAGGGAAGCCGAAACGGCGGACAATTATATTGAAAAAACCATCCAGCAGATCGCCCGCAAGGCTGACAGCCGGGTGCGCGTGGCCACCTCGGACGCGCTGGAGCAGGTGATCATCCTGGGCGGCGGCGCGCTGCGCGTATCGGCCAAGGAGTTTCGGGCCGAGGTGGAAGCTGCCAATGTGGAAATTGCCGAAATCCTGCGTCGAAACAACTTTGCCCGCGATCCGGTATCCAACGTGGAGCGCGCCATGAAGGCCGCGATGGAAAAGGAGAAAAAGCAGGGCTGATCCAAGGCTTGCTTCAGCCTGAATTCTTCGTCCCCCTGGCGGCGCATTCTTGTACAATATTGAGTTAGTTGGTACTAACTGGTAAAATAAAATGCCAAAAGCCACAAAAAATTTGATTTATCCCCTTTTCACGGCGCGTAAAGTATGTTAATATAATGGTGTAAATCAAACATTGCTCCGAGTCTGGGAATGACCCCCGCGGCCGCCCAGGCCAATGAGTGTCCCCGGTGACGGAGGCGCTTGCCTTTTGCGAAGGAGCCCGGCTATTCATCCCGTCAGCATACCATGTGTGCTGTATTAAGGTATGAACAGACCGGGTTTTGATATTGCCCGGTAGTTTTATAATTGCAAGGAGGAGTTCCATCATGGCTGAAACAAAGGATCGCAAGAGCTTCCTCGACAAGGATTACACCCGCCGCCAGTTTTTGAAGCTGTCCGGCAAGAGCCTGGCTGGCCTGGCTATTTCCACCTCCATGCTCAGCGTTTTGGGTGTCACCAAGGAAGCCGTGGCTGAAGACAAGGTGCGTCTGTGGGCGTTTCCCCAGGGCTTGCTGGTGGTCAACGAGGACCGCTGCGTGGGCTGCCAGCGCTGCGAAATCAACTGCACGCTGACCAACGACGGCTGCTGCTCCAGCTACATTTCCCGCGTGAAGATCACGCGGAATCTGTACTCCAGCCGCAACGGCCACGGATTGTATACCGAGGACAACTGGACGTATTATCCGGATACCTGCCGCCAGTGCGAAAATCCCGCCTGCGGCAACGCCTGCCCCATGGGCGCTATCTACGCCGACGAGCTGGGCGTTCGCCGGGTGGATACCGACAAGTGCAGCGGTTGCGGCGCCTGCACCCAGGCCTGCCCGTGGCATATGCCCACCGTAAACCCCGTCACTCATAAATCCTCCAAGTGCGTCATGTGCGGCGCCTGCGCAGAGGGCTGCCCCTCCGGCGCGCTGAGCCTGATCCCCTGGGATAAGGTGGCTTCCGCCGCTCAGGAGATCTGACAAAAGCACTTGCTACATATTAACGAGTATTGAAATAGGAGGAATTGCGATATGTCTGTGAAAAATGGCATCAACGGCTGGGCGGGTACGATCCTCCGTGTGAACCTGACCACCGGCACCATTACCAAGGAAGACACCCTGCCCAAGTACCGCCCCTTTATCGGCGGCATGGGCATCGGCTATAAAGTGATCTGGGACGAAGTGCCCATGGATACCGATCCCCTGGGCCCGGACGCCAAGTGCGTGTTCGGCGTGGGCCCCCTGACGGCCTCCGGCGTTCCCTGCTCCGGCCGCATGAACATCAGCCTGCTTTCCTGCTGGAGCAAGGGCTATTCCATCCTGGACGCCCATATGGGCGGCCATATCGCCCATGCCTTCAAGTATGCCGGCTATTACGCCATGATCGTGGAAGGCGTAAGCGATAAGCCCGTGTACATCAAGATCGACGATGAAAACGTATCCATCGAGGATGCCAGCCACCTGTGGGGCAAGGGCACCTTTGAGGTAAACGCTACGCTGGCCCGCGAAAACGGCCCCGAGTTTGACGTGGCCTCCATCGGCCCTGCCGGTGAAAACCTGGTGCACATGAGCACGCTCATCACCTCCTTTGGCAACAGCGGCGGCGCCGGCATCGGCGCGCTGCTGGGCAGCAAGAAGGTAAAGGGTCTGGCCGTGCGCGGCACCGGCGCGGTGAAGATCGCTGAGCCCATGAAGGTGCGCCTGCTGAGCAACTACATGATCAAAGACCTGGTGGGCGGCAACAACAACCATACCGTTCCCTGCCATGCCCAGAGCTGGTCTGAATACGTAGCCACCAACAACCGTTGGCAGGGCGCTCCCGGCGTCACCTGGGACAAAGCCCCCAAGGGCCCCATCGATTCCGGCGAGCAGCCCAGCGGCGTGATCAACGTGGCCGCCCTGCGCTGCAATAAGGGCGTGTTCGACTTTGGCGAAGTGGCTGAAAAGTACACCGTCAAGCAGGGCGGCTGCGCCTCCTGCCCCGTGCGCTGCTATACCGAATATGACATGGATCCGCTGGCCGATTACGACCTGCCCACCCATGTTTCCAATACCTGCATGCCCATTATCAAGATGCTGGAGTGGTATCCCGACCATGTGGACGCCAACGGCGAAAAGGTGCCCTCCACCCACGATTTCGTGGACAAGGGCGATGCCAAGATGATCCTGGGCGGCGCCGGCGCCCGCGCGGCCGATGATTACGGCGTGTGGTGCAACTACGGCAGCCTGTATGAAGACTTCAACATGGCTTATACCACCGGCGTCATGAAGGACGTGATCGACCGCCTGAACCCTGGCGAGTGGGACGAGATCCCCTGGCACCTGATGGAAGAGGGCGATCCCCGCTGGATGTGGGAATGCTACCGCCGTATCGCCATGAAGGAAGGCGTGTTCTCCGATATCGGCCTGGGCACCTATGAGCTGTACCAGAAGTGGGGCATGGACGATGCTTCCAAGAACGTAGCCGGCATCAATTTCTACGATTTTGTCAACGGCAAAAACTTCAACATCGGCCATAACGGCTATCCTCGCCATCATGGCCCCGAAAACTGCTGGCAGGCCGGCACGCTGTACAGCATGATGTACAACCGTGACTGCATGATCCATCACCTGATCAACTTCTGCTCCTCCGGCGCTCCCTACAACGAAATCACCAAACCCGTGCTGGAGCACTTCTTCGGTGAAGGCTGCACCGACCCGCAGCAGCACTACACGCCCATCAACGAGAACAAGATCAAGCTGGCCAAGTGGGCCTTCATCGGCAAGCAGTGGCACGACAGCGCCACCCTGTGCAACTGGATGTACCCCATGACCATCGCCACCAGCAAGAAGCGCAACTACATTGGCGATCTGGACCTGGACGCCAAGTACATGACCGCCGTGCTGGGCATTAATTACACCCGCGAGGATCAGGAAAAGGATTCCGAGCGCATCAGCCAGCTGCTGCGCGTCATCACCGCCATCAGCTTCAAGCTGAACCTGGGCAGCAGCAACCTGCGCAAGGACCACGACAAGGTATCCGAATGGGTATTCGACAAGCAGCCTGATTTCAAGCCCTTTGAGGAAGGCACCGTGAAGCTGGACCGCGAGGACTGGGAAAAATCCCTGGATATGTGGTATGAGGCCATGGGCTGGGACAAAGAAACCGGTATCCCCACCCGTGCCACGCTGGAGAAGTTTGGCCTGGCCGACTGCGCCGACAAGCTGGAGGAGCTGGGCCTGATCTGATCGTTAAGATCAAGAATAATCTGTAAAAATGCTCCTGCGCGGTCCCTTTCGCGCAGGAGCGTTTTCCATGATGTCGAAATGATAGATTAGAATCAAAAGCTGAAGGAGGTTATCACCATGGCATTGTTTGGACGTCGCAAGCCCGGTTTTTCCAAGGAAGTGGAGCTAAAGCCCAGCGAGATCCCCGATCACTTCAGCGACGCGCTGGATCCGGCAGTAAATAAAGAGTTGGACAATCCCAAGCTGGAAAAGAATGAAATGGAAGAGCAGGCCATGCGGGTCATGGCAGGCGAAAAGCCCGATATGATCGATTTTATGCAGTCGCTCCCCGACGTGGAGGACCCTTTCCCGCCCTCTGAACCCGAGCCCGAGCTGCCGCCCGAGCCTGAAAAGACCAAGGCGCAGCTGCTGGCCGATTTCATCCGGGAGCGCGCGCGCTCGGCCCTGATCACACCAAAGCAGCTGATTGCCCAGGAGGAAGAAGGCGACGTAGAAGCCCTGATCGCTGAAATGCAGGCCGACGCGGGCTGTGCCGATATTCGCACGGTGGAGGGAAAAAAGGATATTTATTTCTATTCTGATGAGGTGATGGCCAACAATTACGCCAAGATCGCCATGCTGACCATTGAAAAGGATGACGCCCGCACGGTGGCCGAAATGGTGCGCTTTAACTGCAAGGCCTTCCCCACGCCCACGCCGGTGTACTATTTTGCCCGCCAGCCCTTCTTCCTGGACAAGGACCGGATGGAAATGATCATCCGCCAGATGCGGGAGGATGAATCATATCAGGATATCCGGGAGTGCTTTGCCGAAATCAACGGCGAAAAATACCTGTACTCCATTGATCTCATGAGTGAAAAATACGCCAAGGCCCTGGCCAACAGCGCCGAGGCCCATGAAGCGGACGAGTAAGGGAGGAAAACGAGCGGGCGCACCTTTCCGGCGCACAGGGACGCCAAAGAAAACGCGTTCCCTTCGTCAGCTTCCCGCGCGGAAGGCTTCGATCACGTCCGGCCGCTTCTGGATGCGGCGCAACACCAAATCCAGCCGTTCCCTGCTTTCCACCTGCACCACCATATGGATGGTGCAGGTTTTGTTTTTGTTGATTTTGACGCTCATGGCGGTGATGGGCGCGCCGCCGTCCTGGACGAATACAGTAAGCTCGCCCAGGAGGCTGGGATGATCGTAGGCGATCACCTGAATGGTGGTATTGAACCGGCCTTCGTTTTGGCCGGCCCAGGATACGTTGACCTTGCGCTCGGGCTCGGAGTACTGGGCGTTCACGCAGTCGGCCTTGTGCACGGTCACGCCGCGGCCCCGGGTGATATAGCCCACGATATCGTCGCCGGGCACGGGGTTGCAGCACTTGGCGAAGCGCACCAGCATGCCGCTGCCGCCTTCCACATAAATGCCCTGGGTGGGCTTGCCGTTATGGCTGGCCGGGGCCTCGCTGACCTCCGGCAGGGCGGGGGGCGCTTTGGGCTGCGCCGCCTCCTCAGCCTTGTGCTGTTCCTCAAAGAGGCGGCTCACCACATAGGCCGAGGCGATCATCCCATAGCCCACCGCGCCATAGATATCTTCCATATCGGAAAAATCGTACTTTTTCAGCAGGGGCTCAATGTACTCATGCTTGAGCAGGGAGCTTAGCTGGATGCCCCGGCGCTTGGCCTCGTGCTCCACCATGTCCTTGCCCTTCTGCACGTTTTCGCCGCGCAGCTCGCGCCGGAAATATTGGCGGATTTTGGATTTTGCGCCCTGGGTTTTGACGATCTTAAGCCAGTCCATGCT
>JAFUGB010000155.1 GCA_017469605.1 Clostridia bacterium | reverse complement strand
GATTCTGCCGAAGAATCCTTTTTTTTCAAGCGTCCGTTCAGGATATCAACGGCCAAACGCGCTTTTAGCTCCAAATCCTGGGCCACGGTGGTCAACGGCGGGAAAATCTGTGTACCGATCGTCATATTATCAAAGCCGATCAGGGAAAGATCGGTTGGAATTTGCAGGCCATATCTGTGCAATCCGCTTATCAGCGAGGCGGCCAAACCGTCGCTGGTCACAAATACTGCTGTAATTTTGTTCTTAATGAGCACCAATTGATCAACGGCCTGATTGATTTGCTCCGGATCGGCATCGGAAACCACAGAGAAGCGGTGCTCCGGGGCCAGGGAAAGGCCATGCTGCGCCAAAGCATCCATAAAGCCCTTCAGGCGATGCTGCACAACGCCGTTATCATAGCTGGGCGGGCTGACGAAAGCCATATGCCTGTGCCCGTTTTTAACCAGGTATTCGGCTGCCAATCGGCCGCCTTTGTAGTCGTCGATCCCTACGTTTGATAATTGGCGTATTTTGGAGTAACTGTCGATAAAAACCATTGGAATGCTGCTGAGTGCATAGATCTGCTCGATCTCATCGTCAAACATTCCCAGAAAAATGGCGGCCTGTACATTCCAGGTGCGAATGCTTTTCGCAATGCTGTCACAATCCTCCACCAAGTTGATCATGGCGTAATAGCCCAGCTCCTGGATATAACGCACAATGGAGCCTACCAAATGGGCGTTATGCGGAGAGCTCAAGGAGTTTTCCTGCCCGACGCTGCGAAGGATGATGGCTACAATATTTGAGTTCGCTTTGGCCAGGCTGCGGGCAGATGCGTTCTGGACATAATTTCGTTTTTTTAGGATATCCTGGATTTCCTCCAGCTTTTCTTTGGAGACTTTATTATATTTTCCGTTTACCACATTGGAAACCGTCATCAGGCTGACGTGCGCTTCCTCCGCGATATCCTTGAGCGTTACCATGGTGTTCCTCCTTGATAAACTGGTTTATTAAACCTATGATAACATGGAATCCAGGCCAATGCAAGGGAAAAAAGATTTATCAGGAAAATCGGGGAATACCTATTGACAATCTGAAAAAGATGAATATAATGAAATTAGTTTAGCGCTATACTATCAAAAACAAGAAAGGATGCGTGACCATGAAGCAACTTACCCAGCGTGCCATTTCTCTGGTCCTGGCGCTTGCCATGCTGATGGCGGCGTGCGGCGCATTGGCCGAGGATTCCACGATCATCGGCAGCACGATTCAGTATGATACCTCCAAGCCCGTTAACAATGGAGAAGAGATCTCCATTGAATTCTGGTACTGGACAGGCGCGGACAAGCTGTTCCAGGCTGTGGCCGATGAATACGCGGCGATTCATCCCAATGTGAAGATCACCTTGGTTGAAAATCCCTACGACGATTACTGGACAAAGCTGCCCCTGGCCCTGCAGGGAAGCGATGGGCCGGCCATTTTCAATGTGCATAACAGCTACCATGAAAACATCATTGGATATATGGCGCCCTACGAAATCCCGGTGGAGGATTTGGAAGCGGATTTCGTTGGCGTTTCCGCCCATATCATTGACGGAAAAGTGTATTACACTGATTATGGTATGATGACCGCCACCATGTATTACAACAAGGCCATGTGGGAAGCCGCCGGTTTGACGGAAGCGGATATTCCCAAGACCTGGGATGAATTCCGCGAAGTGGCCAAGAAGCTGACCATCCGGGATGAAAACGGCAGCCTGGTGCAGGCCGGTTTCAGCTTCAACGGCGGCGCCCAGGGCGATGTGCTGGGCATGCAGTATCAGTACGGCCAGAATCTGTTTACCGCGGACAATAAGGTTTCCTTCAACAATGACGCGATCAAGGCGGTCATCCAGCGCATGAAGGATATCTATGAGGTGGACGGCAGCGGCGATTACAACTTTGGCAACAATTCCGGCGATAACTTTGGGCAGGGCATGATCGCCATGTACCTGGGATGGGGCTTCATGCACGGCCTGTTCCAGGCGCTGTGGCCCGAAACCGAGTTTGGCAGCTTTGAAATCCCCACGCCCGCGGAAGAGATTCCCTATGCCTATCACCGCTATAACGGCGAATCCACCTTCGGCGTCAACAAAAACGCCCCGGCGGAGCAGCAGGCGGTGGCGCAGGACATCGTGCGCTTCTTCCTTGCCAACGATGCCCTGCAGAAGCGGTTTGTGCTGGCCAATTCCGTGTTCCCCGCCAAGAAATCCCTGGCCGAGGACGCCGATATTATGAGCGTTTCCAGCATCGCCGTTCTGGCCAGCCACATTGACCGCTATATCTGGCCCGGCCCCATGCCCAGCGCGGTGGAAAACAACATGAAGATCGCGCTGGAGGACATCTTCTATAATGGCGCGGACATTGAAACCGCCCTGAAAAACGCGGAAGATACTTGCAATATGGAACTGGACGGCAGCGAATTTGTTTCCGTCGAGCCTTCCTATGCCTACGCTTCCGAAGCAAAATAACCTTCCCCTACTTTATCCGGCGGAGAGCTTCCTCTCCGCCGGATTGTCGAAAGGAAAATGATGATGCAGGCAAACCGGAGGAAAAAGAACGCGCTGCGCAGCCGCAGTGAAATCATCCTGCGAAGCACGGTTGCCGCGGCGCTGGTCATCTTCTTTTTCGCTTTCTATTTTATCCCCATTCTCATTGCCTTTTACGGCAGCTTTCATCTGTGGAATCCGCTCAAGGGCCAGTTTAAATATACCGGGCTGAAAAACTGGCAGACCGTTTTGAACAACAAACTGTTCTGGTTTTCTCTGAAAAATACCGGGCTTTTTTCCGTTGCCGCCGTTCTGGCGCGGATCGTGATCGGCCTGCTGCTGGCCTCCGCTTTGTTTTCAAGGCTGGTGAAGGCCCCGTCCTTTTTGCGCACTCTGTACTATCTTCCGACGATCACGCCGATGGTGGCGGTTGCTTTTGTTTGGAAAAACATGTACGACCCCCAGTTTGGCTTATTGAATCAATTGCTGGGCACAAAAATCAACTGGCTGTTTGATGGCCGGTACGCCATGCCCGCGATCCTGCTGCTGACGGTTTGGAAGGATTTCGGCTACGCGGTGGTGATTTTGCTGGGCGGTATGTATTCTTTGCCCATGGACTGCTTTGAAGCGGCGGAAATCGATGGGGCAAATGCCATGCAGCGCTTCTTCGGCATCACACTCCCCTTGCTTCGGCCAACCGTCATTTTTATTGTGATCACTTCCTTTATTTCATATTTCCAGACGTATATCCCGGTGATGGTACTTACCCAGGGCGGGCCCGGAACCAAAACGCACCTGGCGTCTTATCTCATATTCGACCAGGCGTTTTCAAAATATAACTTTGGCTACGCTTCGGCCATGTCGTTTATTTTGTTCATAATCATCGCCGTTCTTACCGGTCTGTCCTTTAAAGCCTCCGGGAAAAATCAACTGTAAAAGGAGAACGCCTGCATGAAACCCGCAAAGATGAAATCCATTGGTTTAAATGCTGTCCTTCTTATTTTCAGCGGGATCACGATCCTTCCCTTTTTGTGGATGCTGGCGTTCTCTTTTAAAACCAATGCCGAAATCAGCGCGCTGTCCCAGCGTTTCCTGCCGCGGCATCCGACATGGGATAATTACGCAAACGCATTGACCCGGATGGCATTCCTCCGCTATTTTTTCAACAGCCTGAGCTATGCGCTGGTCCTTTCGGTCATTACGATTTACACCAGCGCCATTTCAGGCTTTGTGCTGTGCAAGTATCGGTTTCGTGGGCGGAAACTGCTGTTTGGAATGATCCTTTCCACCATGATGGTGCCGGGAGTGGTAACGATCATTCCCCGGTACAGCATGATGCGGGCGCTGGGATGGCTGAATCAGTTCCAGGCATTGATTGTCCCCAGCCTTTTTACCTCCTTTGGCATTTTTATGATGCGGCAAAGCTGTACGGCGGTGCCCGATGAAATATTGGAAGCCGCCCGCATTGACGGCGCCAATGAGTTTTATATTTTTCATCGGATCGTGCTGCCGATGCTGCGAAACGCCGTTGCCAGCATGGCCATATTCCAATTCCTGTGGGCCTGGGAGGACTACCTGTGGCCTTACCTGATGATCCGTTCGGAGAGCAAACAACTGCTGAGTATCGCGCTGAATATGTTCAGCGGACGGTTTTCTACGGACTACGCGGGCTTGTTTGCGGCAACAAGTATTGCTATAATACCGGTAGTGATTTGTTATCTGGTATTCCAAAAACAGTTTATTCAGGGAATCGCATCGTCTGCCGTGAAGGGCTGACCAGGGAGGGTTGACTGATGGCAAAGGATACGCAAAGGGCGCTTCGTAATCAAGTCATGTATTCGGTCTATGTCCGTCAATACAGCGAAAAAGGCACATTCAAAGAGGTCCAAAAGGATTTGCGGCGCATCAAATCATTGGGCGTGGATATTATTTGGCTGATGCCCATCCATCCCATCGGTGTGAAGAATCGCAAAGGAACGCTGGGCAGTCCCTATGCCATCCGCGATTATCGCGCAATCAACCCGGAGCTTGGCACACGGGAGGATTTTGTGCAGCTTGTGGATCAAATTCACGCGCTGGACATGAAGTGCGTCATTGACGTGGTGTATAACCATACCTCCCCCGACTCGGTGCTGGCCACGGAGCATCCGGAGTGGTTTTACCACAGGGAAGACGGTTCCTTCGGGAACAGGATCGGGGATTGGTCAGACATCATTGACCTGGATTATACCCAGCGGGGCCTGTGGGAGTACCAGATCGACACGCTGAAAATGTGGGCCCAAATCGTGGACGGCTTCCGGTGCGATGTAGCGCCCCTGGTGCCCTTGGAATTCTGGATGGCGGCCCGGGAGGCGGTAAAACAGGTGCGGCCCGATTGCATTTGGCTGAGCGAATCGGTGGAACCGGTATTTACCCTTGGCAACAGGGCCCGGAGGATGACCAGCCTTTCCGATTCTGAAATTTTTCAGGCCTTCGATGTCAGCTACGAATATGATATTTACCATGACTGGATCCGGTATGTAACGGATGAGATCACCTTGTCGGCATATTTGGACAAAGTCAATCAGCAGGAATATACCTATCCGGAAAACTATGTCAAACTGAGGTTCCTGGAGAACCATGACCGCCCCCGGGCCCGGTTTGTCATCCCGGACGGGCTGTGCCGATATAACTGGACGGCTTTTCTGTATTTTCAAAAAGGGATGACGCTGCTGTATAACGGACAGGAAACGGAAAACATCCATCGCCCCAGCCTGTTTGACAAAGACGATATCCAGTGGCACACAGGACGGGATGTTTCCCCCCGGCTGTCGCGCCTTGCGCAAATCAAACGGCATCCTTTGATGCGCGACGGAAGCTACGCCGTCCGGGACGGTGGAAACGGCATGATCGCCGCGGAATACGCGGATGGGGACCGGCGCCTTGTCGGTTTGTTCAGCACCAAAGGAAAATCCGGGATCGTTCGAACGGATTTGCGTGACGGGATCTACCGGAATTTGCTGGATGGGAGCAGCGTATATGTTGAATCAGGCTTGATCAGCACGGACGGACAGCCTTTAATCTTTGAAGCCAGGCAGGAGACACACGAATGAACGGATCCAACCAAACTACCTGTATCGTTGGAAAAAACTATCGCATTACCATTTTGACCCCGCGGCTCATTCGGATGGAATACGATCCCGAAGGACGTTTTGAAGATCGCCCCACGCAAATGGCGCAGGACCGCCATTTCGCGCCGGTGCCCTATCATTATTGGAAAACCGAAAAAGGAATTGAAATCAGGACGGCGGGCGTCAACCTGTTTTATGATGAACGCCCTTTTTCGGCCGCCGGCCTGTGGGCGGA
This sequence comes from Clostridia bacterium, assembly GCA_017469605.1. Classification (GTDB taxonomy): domain Bacteria; phylum Bacillota; class Clostridia; order Christensenellales; family Aristaeellaceae; genus SFMI01. The sequence continues at coordinate 10,824 of JAFUGB010000155.1, read as the reverse complement.
AAACAGATCGGCCTGCAGGGGCATTTACACCACATGGCATTTTGGCGATCCTGTTACCGAAAACCTGGGCGGCACGGCCCGCACTTTGGACGAGGCTGACGGGGAAACGCCGCTGTGCCCCGGTATCCTTTCCCGTTTGTGCGGATACAGCGTGCTGGATGACAGCCATTCGCCTGTTTTGTTGGAAAACGGCTGGTATGAACCGCGAAGAGATCATATTTTTGATCTTTACCTGTTTTGCTATGGAACAGATTACCGGCAAGCGCTGAAGGATTATTTCCATCTGTGCGGCACAACGCCGCTGCTTCCCCGCTGCGCGCTGGGCAATTGGTGGAGCCGCTTTTATGCGTATACAGACCATGAATATTTGGCCCTGATGGATACCTTCCGCCAAAAGGGGATCCCCCTTTCGGTGGCTGTCCTTGACATGAACTGGCATATCACGGACGCCGGGCCGGAAGGAAGGGGATGGACGGGCTATACCTGGGATCATGCCCTGATTGGCGATCCCGGGGCTTTCCTGGAGCAATTGCATCAGCGGGGCTTGAAAGTTACCTTGAATCTGCACCCGGCCGAGGGGATCCAGGCCCATGAAGAACGCTATCCGGCCGTTGCCCGCGTACTGGGAAAGGACGCGGAGCACCGCCAGCGCATTCCGTTTGATTCCACGGATCGGCAGTTCATGAATGCCTATTTTCAGGATGTGCTTGCGCCTTTAGAGCGGCAAGGCGTGGATTTTTGGTGGGTGGACTGGCAGCAGGGGACAAAAAGCGCGGCGCCCGGCGTTGATCCCTTGTGGGTGCTGAATCATTTTCACGCGCTCCACAGCGTAAAAAACGGGCATCGCCCATTCATTCTTTCGCGCTATTGCGGGCCGGGCAGCCACCGCTATCCCGTTGGCTTTTCCGGCGACAGCGCCATCAGCTGGGCGTCTTTGGCATTCCAGCCCTATTTTACCAGCACGGCTTCCAACATCGGCTATGGCTGGTGGAGCCACGATATCGGCGGGCATACGCACGGGAAAAGGGACCCGGAATTGCAGGTGCGGTGGCTGCAATACGGCGTTTTTTCACCGATCATGCGGATGCACAGTACCTCCAATCGCTTTAACGGAAAGGAGCCCTGGCGCTATTCCGCGGAATGCGAACGGATCATGACCGATCTGCTGCGCCTGCGCCATCGCATGATCCCCTATCTTTATACCATGAACTGGCGTTGCCATACGCAGGGGGAAATGCTGGTCCAGCCCATGTATTATGCGTATCCGGAGCGGGAAGAAGCCTATCAGGTGCCCAATCAGTACTTGTTCGGCAGTGAATTGATGGTCATGCCCATTACATCCCCGCAGATCAGCGACCTGGAATTGGGCAGCGTTGCTGGCTGGCTGCCAGAAGGCACGTATTATGATTTCTTCTCCGGCCTTCGCTATCAAGGGGACAGGATGATCCGGGTATTCCGCCCGTTGGATCAAATTCCCGTTTTCGCGAAAGCCGGCGCCATTGTCGTTATGGAGGAGGATCATCCCATCCAAAACGGCGGAATGAACCCCGATGCCCTTGAAATACGGGTTTTCGCGGGGGCGGACGGGCGGTTTGACCTGTATGAGGACGCGGGGGATGGGTTTTCCTACCAGCAGGGGGATTACTGCATCACGCAAATGCGTTTCCAATGGAATCAGGGACAAAACAGCGCGTTCACCCTGTCCCCGGGGGCGGCCGACGCGGCGTATATGCCGGCCCAAAGAAGCTATCATTTTCGTTTTGTGGGCCTGGATGACGGCGTGGTCCCGGCTGTGAAAATCGATGGCACGGCGGTATCATGCCCCATACAGTATCTTGATTCCGAATATACATGGGATATTCAGCTTTTGTCTGTCCCCCAGGATCGGGCTGTGGAGGTTGCCTTTGCCGGAAGAGCGGCGCCCGCACAGAATCATGCGTTGGGATGGCAGGAACAGATCCTGAACCGTGCGCATATTCAATATGAACTGAAGGACCGGATCTACCATCTTCTGGTTTCGGGGAAAAGCGCGCCCGCTGTTTTTTCAACGCTCCACGCCATGGGGCTGTCCGTTGACCTGATCGCGGCGCTGATGGAACCGACAGCAATATAATGCTTGGTGGACGTGAACGATCCAAAAAGCAGGGCGTTTAAGCCCTGTTGATACTGATCCCCAATAAAAACTGTACAAACAGGAATTGGTGGGGGAACGATAAGGGCCTGCGCGGCCCTTATGATCCTGCGGCAAGGGATTTCATCCCTTGCATCCCGCCGGGCGAACCAGCTTAAAAGAAATAACTAACAATTTGCGCCTGTAACTTGAATGTCGCAAAGAGAGCTTCCGGGCAGAAAAAAATCAGCGGCAATCCGAAAAAATGAGCTTGCTCATTTTTCTCGGCCTGACGCTGATTTTCGCTGTGCGCTTTGCGCACAGCATGCACGGCTTTGCCGTGCTGCCCGGAAGCGGTGGCAGGCATCCTTGCTTCTCTTTGCCGCAGTTGCTTTTACGGCGACAAACGCAGCCCTTTCTGGTTCTCTTTCGGGCTCCGAAAGAGAACGCCCCCGTTCGCATCTCTTCCCTGTCAAATTTGTGTTTTCAGATGCATTGTTTTCATCAGGATTAAGTATGAATAAATTGAAAAAAACCTGTTGAATGGGATCACCTGCCGGAATATAAGGCGGTTGAACGGCCAATAACAAGCTCCGTTTCCACCAATGACCTTCTTTGGGTGGGTTTTCCCTGAATGGACCGATACAGCTGTTCAAAGGCCAGCTGTGCGATTTTGCGCTCATTTTGCCGGATGTGTGTAAAATGGCTTTTTTTGATGCGGGAATCAAAAGCGTCAAAACATACGATGGACATATCCCGGGGAATTTCCTTATCCATCAGGCGCAGCGCCTCTTCCGCCAGAACGGCCACATGGGAGTTGGCGGCCACAATGGCGGAAACATCGGGATGCTGCCGAAGGAAAACGATGATTTTTTGAATATCCTGCGCGGTGCCCTCCTTTTTGAATTCGGGCATGGAGGAGTGCAGCCCGCTCATGATCAGGGAGGCATCCAAAGAGAAACCGTGTTCAGCAAAGGCGCGGATGTAGCCTCCCTTGCGGGTATTCAGGGGATCGTTCGTTGCCAGCACGGATAAAAACGCTATGCGCCTATGCCCCAAAGACAAAAGATAAGAGGTGGCGTCATAGGCGGCCTGGTCATGATCACTGCCCACAAAGGGTACGTTTAACCCTTCCAGGTCCCGGTCCGCCAGTACAAGGGGAAAGCTGTCGATGGCGTGGCGCAGCAATTCAACATTATAGGACTGGGCGTGCATGGAAATGATAATGATACCGCGGGCGCCGCTTTGGATCAGGTGGTTTATGGTATCGCTTTCTTCCTGCTGGGAGGTGTAGCCAATGCCCAGCAGCAGGCCGCATCCGTGCCGCCGGGCCTCCTCGGATACGGTTTGTATCAGAAGCGTGCCAAAGGCATCGCTGCAGTGCGCTGCCACCAGGCCGATGTTAAAGGGAGCGGATACCGCTTCCTCCTGGGGAAAGGGAGGGACCGTAATGAAGGTGCCAACGCCAGGCGTGCGTTTGATGATGCGCTCTTCACTGAGCATGGACAGCGCGTGTTTGACAGTGATGATGCTGACCTGATACTGCGCGGCTAATTGCTGTTCTGAGGGCAGGCGTTTTTCCGGAAACCGATTGCTTACAATATCAGTCCGCAGCTGTTCATATATTTTTTTATATAACGGTACGGATGACATGGGCAAACTCCTTTAATATCAATCTACAAAAAATATAACATAGCGGCCGGAAAAAGTCTACAGTTTTCTTCTATTAATTATAATTAACTAATAAAATATATAATTTATTATTGACAATTATATTAAGCATAGATATAATGGGATGGAAAGCAAGAAAAAAGTATACAGCGTGCAAAAAATGCAGGCACTGGATGCCTGATATAACCGAACGTTTGAAAGGAGGGCAGCGGCTTTTCTACCGTATCCATCTATCCACAGGGACAAAAAAGAACAGGAGGTACATTTTGTGAAAAAGAGCATATCGTTGCTGCTTGTACTTACCATGCTGCTTGGCTTTGCCAGCGTGGCTGCGCGGGGTGAAGCCATAGAAGGCGTGCCGGATCTGCGGGGGAAAACAGTGCGTCTGCTGTCCATGGAAACCTATGCTTCATCCGGCAGCTTTTCAGATATCATGCCGCTGTTCAAACGGTATGAGGAAATGACCGGCGTGACCATTGAATGGGATTCCTTCAGCACGGATTACGTAACCGTCATGCAGACAAGGCTGGCGGCGGGCATCAACCTGCCGGACGTGGTTTCCCTGGGCGGATCGCTGGACCTGTCGCTGGCCAGCAAGCTGATTGAGGATGAAATGTTTGTAAACATTAACGATTATCTGGACGACCTGCCAAACATCAGCCGCTTCTTCAACGAATCCCGGCCCGATATCCGCCGCTCCCTTACCTATTATGACGGCGGCATTTACCTGCTGCCCTGCTCCACCTACAACAATCGGGAGGATGAATTCCGCAAGCTGCAGAACGGCGGCGATAATATCATCTGGTATCGCAAGGACATCGCGGACAAGCTGGGCATTGGCTGCCCCACTACAATTGATGAAATGCACGCGCTGCTGCTGGCCTATAAGGACTACGATCCCGATATGATCCCCATGCTGGTGCGCGACTGGACCACCTGGTGCTCTCCCTATGTGTTTGCGGGCTCCTATGGCCTGCACTTTGAGCAGATGGACAGCTCCTCGGACTATTTCTATCCCGATGAAAACGACCGGATCGTGTTTGAGCCTATTACCGATGCCGCGCTGGAGTTTGTAACGGAAATGAACAAATGGTACAGCGAGGGCCTGTTTGGCTTCAACGCTGACCGCCAGGCGCTGGCCGCCAGCGGCAAGGCCGGGGCGGTTTGGTACCAGAAGGACGCCAACCGCATCTCTACCAATAAACTATTGGCGGAAAACGGCTTCCCGGAGGGGCATTTTGCACCTGTGCCGTGGCTGTATGGCCCGGAAGCCAAGCGCGGTATCGGCATGCGCGCGCCCTTTGGCGGCGTTGTGGGTATTACGGACACGGAGAACGCCAAGACGGCTTTGGAATTCCTGGATTTCGTGTTCTTCTCTGACTTTGGTATCGCTTGCCAGCTGGCCGGCGTGTACGGGGATAACTGGTATTACGATGAAAACGGCATGCCCATGCTCAACGATGAAACGCTTCAGGCGTGGTACGTGGATAAAACGGGCAACTGGCGTACTGTGGGCGGCGGTGTACATATCCGCATGCCCCAGATCAAGGACTATAATATCGAATACGGCCTGATCCAGCAGCTGATCGATTGCGGCATCAACGAACCCTTTACGGAAGAATCGCTGAATGCCTATCTGGATTGGCAAGACGCCGCGTTTGAAACGCTGCCGTTTATGTTCTATACCCAGGATGAAATGGAAGAATACAACAGCCTGTACATGGATATTAAAACCTACGTCCAGGAAAGCCTGACGCGGTTTATCATGGGCGAAGAGCCTTTGGCCAATTGGGCCGCGTACAAGGAAAACGTACAGAAAATGGGTATTGAAAAGGTGGTAGCGATTGTGCAGAGCGCTTACGACCGCTATTTGTCCAACTGATTCCGGCGGGGGCTGCCGTTCGTCTCTGGGGCGGCAGCCCCCATTTCCTGCGGCGTGGAAGTGAAAAACGAGGTGAAAAATATGCGCAATTTTAGGGCAAAGGTAAAGCGGGATCGGTATGTGGGGCTGATTGCCTTGCCCGGTTTTCTTTATCTGTTGATTTTCAACTGCGTGCCCATGGCCGGGATCATTGTCGCGTTTCAAAACTTTTCCTTTAGAAAAAGCATATTTCAGAATAAATGGGTGGGCCTGAAATGGTTTACAAAATTCTTTCACAGCATTTATTTTACCAGGGTGGTGCGCAACACGCTGGTATTAAATGCGCTGGTGTTGTTTTCCGGCATGCTTTTTTCCATTTTGCTGGCGCTGTTTCTGAATGAATTCAAAAATCAAAGGCTAAAAAAGTTCTGCCAAAGCGCCACGTATTTTCCGCACTTTGTATCGGTTGTGGTGCTTGTGGGCATCATGACCCGAATGTTTGATACCACCACGGGCGTTGTAAACACAGCCATTGCGGCGCTGGGCGGAAGCAAGGTTGATTTTTTCAATTCCAACGTATGGATCAGGCCGCTGTATGTGGCTTCCAGCGTATGGTCAGGCGCGGGGTGGGGCTCTATTATATACATGGGCGCGATCACCGCGGTGGATCCCACCCTGTATGAAGCGGCCATGATTGACGGCTGCGACCGGTTTAAGCAAATGCTGCACATTACACTGCCGTCGGTAAAACCGGTGATCATTACGGTGCTGATCATGAATATCGGAAAGATGATGAATCTGGGGGCCACAAAGGTATTGCTGATGTACAATGCCGCCACCTATGAAACGATGGATGTGATTTCCACCTTCGTGTACCGGACCGGCATCACCCAGGGGGAATATGGATATGCCACGGCCATTGGCCTGTTTAACTCGGTCGTCAATATTCTGCTGCTGGTAACAGCCAACTATATCAGCAAAAAAACCACAGAGGTGGGCGTTTTCTAAGCAGGAGGTTACACAGGATGTCTTCCCATAAAGCGATACGGGATACCCGGTCAGACAGGGTGCTGCAGGCAGTCTCCTATATCCTGGTGATCGTGTTCACCCTGATTTGCCTGTATCCCCTGGTGTATGTGCTCAGCATGTCCTTTAGCAGCGATTCCGCCGTGATGTCAAACAGCGTATGGCTGCTGCCCAAGGGGTTATCCGTCAACTCGTACAAAACGGCGCTGGGCGATGCCAATTTGATCAACGCCGTCAAAAACTCAGTGGTATATACCCTGCTGGCAACGGCGATCAGCGTGTTTTTAACCGTTACCTTCGGCTACGCGCTTTCGCGCAAAAACACATGGTTTAATGCTTTTTTGCAGCGCTTTGCCATGGTGTGCATGATTTTTTCGGGCGGTATGATCCCCACCTTCATCTGGATTACCAAGCTGGGGTTGTATGATTCCATGTGGGCATTCATCCTTTCCGGCACGCTGAGCATCTGGAACGCCATCCTGGTGCGCGTGTTTGTGCGCAATAACATACCGGAATCGCTTTACGAGGCCGCCTATATTGACGGCGCGAACGAGTTGCAGCAGTTTGTCCTGATCGTGCTGCCGCTGTCAACCACAATCATCGCCATCATATCGCTGTATGCTGTGGTGCAGTATTGGAACAGCTACCTGGAAGCGCTTTTGTACTTGGCCAATCGAAAAAAGTGGCCGCTGCAGGTATATCTGCGCAACCTGCTGGAGGATGTAACGGGCACCTGGGATGTATCGTCCCAGGGCGATGAGATGATGCAGTACCTGGCCAACCAGAACAGAATCAAGTATGTTTCCATTGTCCTGTCCACCCTGCCGGTGGTGGTTTTTTACCCATTTCTGCAAAAGTTCTTTGTGAAGGGCGTTATGATCGGCGGTATCAAGGAATAAGCCTGATGCCGGTACAGAAAAGAGATGCGGATGAAGATTTTGTCAAATTGCCATACCCATACCCAGTTTTGCGACGCGCACAGCACGATGGAAGATATGGTGCTGTCCGCGCTGGAGCACAGCTTTATCTCTTTGGGCTTTTCCCCCCATTGCCGGCTGTGCTTTGGCGGGCTTGCCTCCATGTCCGTGCCGGGCGAGCAGGAATACCTGCGTGAATTCAGGCGGCTGAAAGCGTGCTATGGCGACCGGATCAAGCTGTACTGCGGGGTGGAAAAGGACATGTACTCCGCCTCTGACTGCAGCGGCTTTGAATATGTGATCGGCACGCTGCACGTGCTGCCCTCTGCTGCGGGGCTGTCGCAGGTGGAGGGGAAGGTGCCGCTGGTGGAGCGGCTGGTCCAGGAGGAATTCGGCGGCAGCGCGGACGCCCTGGCCCACGCTTACCTGCGCGGCCTGGGCGCGATGGCACTGGCGGTGCGTCCGCAGATCGTAGGACATTTTGATGTTTTCCTCAAGCGCCTGCGCGTAAAAGTGGACACCGAATCAGCGGCCTACCGGAAAACGGTAACCGAAACGCTGGAGATTATCCGATCGGCGGGAAGCATGCTGGAGGTGAATACTGGCGGTATGGTGCGGGCCGGCCAGCCCTATCCCTATCCGGAGCCGTGGACGCTGAAGCGCTGGCGCGAAATGGGCGGACAGGTGATCGTGGGTTCCGATTGCCACCAAGCGGATCAGATCGCGGCATATTTTGACGAGGCGGTCGATTATATGCAGGCGGCGGGCTTTTCCGCGTATTATCGGCTCAGCGGCGGGGAAGGCGCGCTTTTTGAGGAGGTGCCCCTGCGGTAAAAAGGCGGCCAGCCAATGACGGCCAGACCCTTCATTTGATTTGCGATTGCCTGGAGGGGCAGGAAAGGATGCGCCGCATGCCGGCGCAGATTGATGATCGGCCTGTGCGCTGTCCTCAATCCCCGTCCGTTTCAATCGGGAGGCCGGGCTGGGTCGCTTTGATATTCAGCTGTCTCCGAGGAACCGGCAGCTTCCGGGCTTCATCTTTGAATGAAAGTCGCCAAAGAAAGACGCTATCACGGAAATGAAAGCAGCGGCATAATAAATGAAGAAAACGCCCAGCTGATCGGCCATACAAGGATCATGGCGGGGATCATATCGGCAATGGGGAAATCCTTGATTTTGGCAATGCGGAAGCCCGTCGCCAGCATGATCAGCCCGCCGCAGGCTTTAAAATCGTTGACCATGGACGGCGTTGTCAGCGGGAAAATCAATTTGGCGCACAGGAACAGGAGCATGAATATCACAAACTGCGGAACGGCGACCAAGCTGGTTACCAGGCCCAAAGAGCAGGCAAAAATCATCGCCGTGAAAACATCCAGGATGGACTTGGCCAGCAGGATGCTGTGATCCCCGTTCATGCCGGAAACAATGGAACCGTAAATGCCCGTGCCGCTGGCGCAAAATAAAACGATGGTTGTGACCAGCAAGGCGTTGTCCGCAGCGCCCTGGCCGGGAATCAGCTTCGCCAGCTTTTTGCCGCCGTTTTCGATGCGCCGTCCCAAATGCGTGACCACGCCGACGATGGTGCCCAAAATCAGAGCCAGCACAACGGCCGGCATATTTTGCATCAGGATGATGGAGCTGATGCCGATCCCCATGGAACAGATGCCAAAAATCAAATTCAGCTTATCCTTTATTTCCTGGGAGAGCTTCCCGCCGCATTTGGAACCGATGAATCCTCCGATTGCGACCGCCAGTACATTGCAAATTACACCGATTGGCATGAAAACGCCCCGCTTTCTTTCTTATGTCCGTGCCACGAACAAATATCGTCGATCCAGGCCAGGATTCCTCCCGGTATATCCGCTTCACAATGCGGCTGATCCCATATCAGGGAATAGTCCACCGGATAACCAACGTTTTCCAGCTTCAGCGCCAACGCCATGGAGATACTGAACGATGTATCCGAGTCCTTTGCGCCGACACGGATCCGGTAGAATTTGGCCTGCGTACTGCTTTCCTTTGTGCCGATAAAGTTCATGGGATTCAGCAAAAACACGCGATTTTTCATTTGTGGATCGCTTTCGGCGGCATAATCCTTGCCGTATCGGGCTGCTTCATCGGGAAAGCGCTCCTGCAATTCCATGATAAGCGGAACAAGGCTTGGATTAAAATGAGCGTAGGATTGCTGGCTCGTACCGAAAGCGTGGTTTTCCGCGCTGTCCATGGACAGCTTGTCAAACGCCGGGCAGCCCTTGATCCGCCTGCAGTGCCGCAGGATATAATCATCCAAAGAAGAGATATGCGCGGTTTTCCCGTTCCAGGAAAGCCAGGATCGCTTGTCTGCTCCGTGCAGGGTTATCATGCGCGGGCTTTTTTTCTGATACGGAACGCCCTTGGGCGGGCGCAGCAAAAGCTCGCCCAAGCCTTGCGGTTCGTTTTCCTGCGCGTTTTCCATATGGACGCCGGGCCCGGCGTGATGCATGACGCCCTGCTGCGGCGCTTCCGCTTCATATTCATAATTGCCTGAGAGATAGTCCTCCGGCGAACAGCCCGTCAAATGCGACAGAAAATGCGTTGCGGAGGCATCGATTTGCTGCATGAAAAACCGGAAAAAGGATCCGCTTCTTCCGTCCGGCGCAAGCGTCAGCGGTTCATCCGTCAAAGGATGCCGCAGGTTCAGGCTGTTGATGTATGCCGGGTATTGGCTGGACAGCTTGGCGGAAAGCGCGCGTTCAAAGGGATTCATCGTTCCGGCCGGGCCGGCATGGGAAGCCTGGTTTTCATGATCCGCCCTGAACATCCATTCATAGGCAAAATCCGCGTGCTCCAAATCGGTGACCGGGCAATAGACCTGCGCGGCAAACACGGCGTCGCTTTCATCCATGAAGGCGCCGTTCCTTTCAAGGTACGGAAGATAGCGGTGATTGTCGCCTGTCACGCCAAGCAGCGCGCTCATGGCCCCGCCGGCGCTCCAGCCTACGGAAATGATCCTGTCAAAATCCCCGGGCAGGACGGTTTGGTTGTGCCGCAGAAAGCGTAAGGCAGTTTTTAAATCAATCAAGGAAATCGGCGCTTTCCCAACCAGTTCTCCCTGGGCGTTCCTGCTTTCCCTCCCCCGGCAGCCACAGGTAACGTACACCAGGCCATGCTTTAAGTACTGTTCCGCATAGCACCGCGGCCCGCCGAGCCATGTGTGGGGCATTTGCATGTACCCGGCGGCATTGTTTTCAAACACGATC
>JAFUGB010000154.1 GCA_017469605.1 Clostridia bacterium | reverse complement strand
CTATTAGCTGGACAGGGGCGGTGACGAAAGTGGTCGTCAGGCCGAACTGGCGGTATTTATAACGGATTCTGCCTTCAAAAATACTCTACTTTATGATATATTTGTATTGGCCATTAGGCCGATCAATCGGAATTTGCGGAGGTAAGCATGTTAGATAATAAAGGCTTTGATTTATGGGCTGACGGATACGATAAATCGGTCGGAGTTTCAGATGAAGATAATACGTATCCTTTCGCCGGATATAAAGAGATCCTTGGCAGCATCTATAAAACCATAATGGAAAAACCCAATCCGGCAGTACTGGATATTGGCTTCGGAACGGGCACGCTGACAGCAAAACTTTATGAAAACGGCTGTAAAATCTATGGGCAGGATTTTTCCTCAAGAATGATCGAACTGGCCTCTGCAAAGATGCCGGATGCGCATCTGTATCAGAGCGATTTTACACAGGGGCTGGCAGAACCGCTTAAACGGCAGTCCTATGATTTCATTGTTGCAACCTATTCCATACATCATTTGAGAGATGATCAAAAGATCCTTTTTTTGAAGGAACTGCTCGATCATCTGAAAGATGACGGTAAGATTCTGATTGGCGACGTTGCATTCGGAACCCGTGAAGAACTGAATCAATGCAAAGATGAATGTGGAAACGAATGGGACAACGATGAGGTTTATTGCGTTGCTGATGAATTAAAAGCTGCATTTCCAAGTCTCGTTTTCAACAAAATGACATTCTGTTCAGGCGTTCTGATGCTGTCCAGATAAATTCCAGTTTGAAGAGGTATTTATGATTAAAACGATTATAAAAGAAGTTGTAGATAAAGAAGAAAAGGAAGCAATATCGAGGGAAGTGCTGAATGACCTCCCGGAATGGTTTGGCATGCCGGAAAGCACAGAGGAATACATCAAAGATTCACAAGACAAGCCGTTTCTTGCTTGTTTTATGAATGATGAGCCCGCCGGTTTTGTTGTATTAAACGCCACCAGCAGGGATTGCGCAGAAATTCTGGTAATGGGCATAAAAAAGAAATACCATCGAATGGGCATTGGTGCGGCGCTTAATAAGGCTTATGAGGCTATGGCAAAGAAACAGGGCTACACATATTCACAGGTAAAAACGGTACAGATGGGACATTACAAAGAATACGATATCACCAATAAATTCTATATGGCGATGGGGTATAAAGAGTTGGAATGCTTCCCAACTTTATGGAACGAATGGAACCCGTGTCAGATATATGTTAAATATCTTGGAGCGTAGCAAACCCGGTTTTTTGGCTCCTTAGCCTCAAGACACGAGCGGCGGGATAGTTTTGTTATCCCACCGTTCTTCATTTTTATAGATCAAGGTCTTGCTTCCGCGTAGGCTGCTCCCTGCGGGTTTCTTCTTTCAAGATACTGTAAACATTTCTGCGGATTTGCTCTACTTCCTTAACCTCGGTTTTCAGTTTGTCATACCGATAAGATAGCTGTTGCCGCTCGGCTTTCAGCTTGTCGCGCTCCGCTTTCCACGCCTTTGTTGGCAAGGTCAAACGCCTGATTTTCTCTGAACCCTTCCCCCGGATGGAGGCCATTCCCGGATGACGAGGTTCCTGAACGATACTATGATTCCTATGAGCACTACGGTATTGCCGGCTGATTCCCGAAAGGAGGATTTTCAGGCCCCCAGCAGCTGCTCCTTGCTGAATTGCAGGGTATACAGCTGGTAATACATGCCGTGCCGGTGCAGAAGCGACTGATGGTCGCCCTGCTCCATGATCTGACCGCCCGACAGCACGATGATATTATCGGCATGCTGGATGGTAGACAGGCGGTGGGCCACGATTAGCATGGTGCCGATGTTCCGGATTTTTTCCAGGCTGTCCTGGATCAGCAGCTCGGTTTCGGTATCGATATTGGCGGTGGCCTCGTCCAGGATGATCACCGAGGGCTTATGGATGATGGTGCGGGCGAAGGACAAAAGCTGCCGCTGGCCGGCCGAAAAATTGTTGCCGCGCTCGCGCACGGGCTCGTCCAGCCCTTTTTCCAGGCGGTTGATGAACTTGTCCGCGTTCACATACCGGCAGGCTTCCATGACCTCGGCGTCGCTGACGCCCTCGCTGCGCAGCAGGATGTTGCCGCGGATGTCGCCGCTGAACAGGAACACATCCTGAAGCATCTGCCCAAAATGCCTGCGCAGGCAGGAAATCCGGATCCTTTTGATATCGATGCCGTCAATCAGGATCTGTCCCTTCTGGATATCGTAATTGCGGCAGATCAGGGAAAGGATGGTGGTTTTGCCCGAGCCGGTGGCGCCCACAAAAGCCACGGTCTGTTTGGACATAATATGGAAGGAAACGCCCTTCAGCACCCATTCATCGGGCTTATAGCCGAACCAAACGTCCTTAAATTCAATTTCGCCCCTGATTTCATCCAGCTCCACGGCATCCGGCGTGTCCACCACCTCGGGCACGATATCCAGGATGGTGAATATCTTTTCGGCTGAGGCGAAGGAGCGCTGCAGCATATCAAACTGCTCGGCAAGCGTCTGGATGGGGTTGAAGAACTTGGAAATAAACATATAGAAGGTCACGATCACGCCGCTGGTCAGCGCCTGGCCCAGGTAGCCGCGGCCCTCGATGCTGGCCCGGCCGCCCATGTACAGCAGGCACATCACCGAGGAGATGTACAGCATATACACCATGGGGCGGAAGATGCCGAACACCAGCATGCGGGCCTGCTTGGCGCGCTTGAGCTTTTCGCTTTTTTCCAGGAAATCGGCCATCTTCTTATCTTCCCGGTTAAAGATCTGGGTGATCTTGATGCCGGACAGGTTTTCGGAAAGATAGGTATTGATATCCGTGGTGGCGTCGTTGACCCTGCGGTGCACCTTGCGGCTGAACTTTCGGAAGATCACGGTGAACAGGATCACAAAAGGCACAAAGCACAGCACCATCAGCGTCAGCGCGTAATTGAGCGACAGCATGGCGCCCAGCACGCCAAAGATCACCATGATATTTTTAACCAGCGTTACCAGGATATTGGTAAACATGTAGGAAATGGCGTTAGGATCATTGGAAACGCGGGTCACCAGCTTGCCCACGGGAATGTTGTTCAGCTGCTCGTGGCTCAGGCTTTCGATATGCGTAAAGGTATCCATGCGGATGGCGGACAGGATCTTTTGCCCGGTTTTCTGCAGGATCATGGCCTGGGCATAGGTGCATACCAGGCTCACGATCAAAATGCCCGCGTATACCGCCACGTAGGAGAACAGCGTGCCCAGCGCAAAGGTATCCTTTACCGTTTCCTCAATGCGGCCCACCAGCAGCGGCGAAGCCAGATCATAGCCAATGGACAGCAGCATGACGAAGAACACCAGCACAAAGCTTTTGCGGTATGGCTTGGCATAGCGCAGCAGGCGGCGGATAATTTCCCGGTCAGCCATATGGCGTTCAAAGCCCATGCTTTCCTTTTTATCCTTCTCCCGCAGGAATACGATCAGGAAGGCCACAGCAAACACGCCGATGATGGCCGCCACGATCAGGATAGGCGTATACTCACGCATTGTCCGCGCCTCCTTCCTCCTCCAGCTTTTGCAGCTCCACCATTTTCCGATAGGCCGGGCAATCCTCCAGCAGCTGGCTGTGCGTGCCTACGGCGGCCAGTTTTCCATCCTCAATAAACAGGATCTTATCCATGTTTTCAATGGTGGTGATCCGGTGAGCAATCAGCAGGGTGGTTTTTCCCTGCCGGGTTTTTCTGAGGTTTTCCAGGATGGCTTTTTCGGTTTTGGTATCCACGGCCGAAACCGAATCATCCAATATCAGGATCGGCGCGTCGCGCATCAGCGCCCGAGCGATGGAAATGCGCTGCTTCTGCCCGCCGGAAACCGTTACGCCGCGCTCGCCCAGCACAGTGGCGTAGCCCTGCTGGAATTCGGTGATGTTGTCATGCACGTCGGCCATCCGTGCCGCAAGCGCCACAGCCGACGGATCCTTTTGTTCCGTCCCGAAGGCAATGTTGTTTTCAATGGTATCGGAAAACAGAAAGTTATCCTGGGGCACATAGGCACAGCCCGCCCGGAGCGAGTGGATGGTGATATCGTTCACATCCCGGCCGTCGATGAACAGCGTGCCGTCGGGCACGTTATAGGTGCGCAGGATCAGATCCACCAATGTGGTTTTGCCGCTGCCCGTTTTACCCACGATGCCCACGCTTTCCCCGGCCCTGACGGTAAAGGATACGTTTTGCAGCGCGTCAAACTCACCGTCGGGATAGCGGAAGG
>JAFUGB010000153.1 GCA_017469605.1 Clostridia bacterium | reverse complement strand
CTACGGCTATGAGTTTGCGGCGCTGTACGATATCAACATGCTGGGCACCTTCTCCTTCAAGGGCACCACCCGGGAACCCCGGTTCGGCAACCCCACCCCCCGCATTGCCGAATGCACGGCGGGCATGATCAACGCCGTGGGGCTGCAAAACCCCGGCGTGGAGCAGGTGATCCGCCAGGAGCTGCCTCGGCTGCGGACCTGCTTCCATAAGCCCGTCATGGCCAACGTCAGCGGTTTTTCGGTGGAGGATTACGCGTATACCTGCCAAAAGCTGGACAAGGAGCCGCAGGTAGGCTGGCTGGAAGTGAATGTGAGCTGCCCCAACGTGCATGGCGGCGGCATGAGCTTCGGCACCGATCCTGCCGCCGCGGCCGCGGTGACCCGGGCGGTCAAAAAGGTGGCCGCAAAGCCGGTCATCGTGAAGCTTTCCCCCAACGTGACCGACATCGTATCCATCGCCAAAGCCTGCGAGGACGCCGGCGCCGACGGCATCAGCCTGATCAATACGCTGCTGGGCATGCGCATTGACCTGAAAACAAAACGCCCGGTCATTGCCAACACCATGGGCGGCTTTTCGGGCCCGGCCATTTTCCCGGTGGCGCTGCGCATGGTATACCAGGTATCCAGGGCGGTGAAGATCCCCGTGGTGGGCATGGGCGGTGTGAGCAGCGCGGCCGACGTAATTGAAATGCTGCTGGCCGGAGCCACGGCGGTGGAAATCGGCGCGGCCAACCTGGTCAACCCCTGGGCATGCAGGGACATCATTGAAGCCCTGCCCGCCGAAATGGACAAATACGGCATTCAAACCCTGCAAGAAATCATTGGAGGTGCCTGACTGTGGCAAAAGATGTGATCATCGCCTGCGACTTTTCCAGCGCTGAGGCGACCTACGCTTTCCTGGACCAATTCACCGGCCGCAAGCCCTTTGTAAAGATCGGCATGGAGCTGTTCTACGCCGAAGGGCCGGAGATCGTGCGGCAGATCAAGGCCCGGGGCCATCAGATTTTCCTGGACCTGAAGCTGCATGACATTCCCAACACCGTAAAAAAGGCCATGGCCGTGCTGAGCAGGCTGGATGTGGATATCTGCAACCTGCACGCGGCGGGCACCATTCCCATGATGGAGGCCGCCCTGGAGGGCCTGACCCGTTCGGACGGCACCCGTCCGCTGCTGATTGCGGTCACGCAGCTGACCTCCACCGACCAGCAGCACATGGAAAGCGACCTGCTGATCCGCGAGCCCATGGACCAGGTGGTGCTGCACTACGCCCGGAATGCCCGCGCCGCCGGGCTGGACGGCGTGGTGTGTTCGCCCCTGGAGGCCGGCAAGGTGCACGACTCCTGCGGCCAAGCCTTTCTGGCCGTGACCCCCGGGGTACGCTTTGCCGACGGCGACGCCGGCGACCAGAAGCGCGTCACCACCCCAGCCAAGGCCCGGGAACTGGGCAGCGATTATATCGTGGTGGGCCGTCCCATCACAGCGGCTGCCGATCCCGTGGCGGCGTATGCGCGATGCTTACAGGAATTCCTGGGGGAATAACAAGCACCCGCGCCCTCCAAGCATGTTTTTTCTTAATAGAAAGGAGCCTCCACCATGGAAAAACTGATCGCCCGCGACCTGCTCAAGATCCACGCCGTGTTCTTCCGTCCCGATGAGCCCTTTACCTGGGCCAGCGGCATTAAAAGCCCGGTATACTGTGACAATCGCCTGACGCTCACCGCGCCGGACGTCCGCAATGACGTGGAAAACGGCCTGGCCCGGCTGATCCGGGAAAACTATCCCGATGTCCAGGTGCTCATGGGCACCTCCACGGCGGGCATTGCCCACGCCGCCATCACCGGGCACATCCTGGGCCTGCCCATGGGCTATGTGCGCGCGGGCGCCAAGGACCACGGCCGCCAGAACCAGATCGAGGGCAAGCTGGAGCCCGGCCAAAAGGTGGTGGTGGTGGAGGATTTGATCTCCACCGGCGGCAGCGTGATCGAGGTGGTCAACGTGCTGCGGGAAGCCGGGGCCCAGGTGCTGGGCATCGTGTCCATTTTCACCTATGGCAT
>JAFUGB010000152.1 GCA_017469605.1 Clostridia bacterium | reverse complement strand
GTCCGCCGGGCAGAAATCCAGCAGCTCCGGGTTCACCAGCGACCCGGCGTAGATCACCAGCCTGGCCTTTTGCAGCAGGCGCATCCCGCGCAGGGTAATCAGGTCTGGCGCGCCGGGACCCGCGCCGATAAAATAGATCATTGGATGCCTCCTACGGTGGCGGAGAATACGAATACGGGATTCTGCGCGCGGAACATGCGGTAGCTTCCCACCGGTTCAAGCCTTGAAACGGCGATCTGGACGGCGGAAAAATCCTGATAGCCGGCCAGGCAATGGGTAAGCAGCGCGGCGCTTTCCATGGTGACGGCTGTGGCGCACACCCGCACGCCCGGCGGAAACAACTTTAAAATGGCGGCGGTTTCGCCGGCCGCGCCGCCCAAAAATACGTGGGTGGGAGCGGGCAGGTTTTCCAGCGCCGCCGGGGCGGTTCCCGGCACCACGGCGATGTTTTGCAGATGGAATTTTTCCGCGTTCCGCCCGATCAATGCCAGGGCGTCGGGGTCTCGCTCAATGGCGTATACCTGGCCCAGGGGACATTGCCGGGCGCATTCCACGGTTACGCTGCCCGTGCCCGCACCAATATCCCAAACCACGGCGTCGGGCGCCAGGCGCAGGGCAGAGAGCGCCTGCACGCGGACCTCCCGCTTGGTCATGGGCGTTTTGCCCCGGATGAAGGCTTCGTCCGGCAATCCCATGGGCGGCAGGCCCGCCTCCGGAGACGGATTGCTGATCAGCGCCGCTGAAAGGCTGTCGTAGTCCCGCATCCCATAGGGGGCGATGCGCTCATCGGGATAGGAAACGCGCTCGCCAATGACCAGCGGCAGGTGCGCCAAATTGCCCGCGGCCAGCGCTTGATGCACCCAATGCGGATCATGCTCGGCGTCTAAAAGAACCAGCACGGCGGGGTTGGTTCGGGCATAATGGCACAGCGCTTCGGGCGGGCAGTCCCGCCCATGGGCCGAGAGAATCTTGGCATCCTGCCAGGCAATGGCGAGCCTGGCGCAAAGGGCCTGCACGCTGCTGACGCCCGGATATACCCGCAGCCTGTCTTGACCGAAGCGCCGGGACAAAAGGCCCAGCATGCTGTAAAGCCCCGCGTCGCCCGATACCAGCACAGCGCAGCGGGGCAGCGCGGCCATTTCCTCCAGGGCGGCCTGGAAGGGGATCAGCGGTCTGCGCTTTTCGGGCGGCGCCAGATCGGCGTGCCGGGGAGCGCAGAATACGGCTTCCGCGCTGTTGATGGCTGCCTGCGCCTGTAAGGTCAATAGCTCCGCGGCGCCCGGGCCCGCGCTGATTACGTCAATCCAGTTCTTCTGCATGATGTATCACCTTGATTCCATGGGCTTGGGCAAGGGCCACAAGCGCGTCATTGGCGGCGTTCAGCGGTCCTTTGGGGGCGCCCGCGTCCAGCACCGCCCGGCACTGCAGCAGCGTTTCCCTTGCCGCGCGGACAGCCTGGACGGAAATGGGGGTGAAGGCGGTTTGGCTGATGACTTTGGCCGCCAGCGCCCGGGCCACTTCAAATTCCAGGTCGTTTTCAAACAGGATGCCCGCGGCGAAGGGCAGGCGCCGCTTTTGAAGCGCCCGGTAATGGGGCAGTCCGCAGCCCGCGCCGCCTACGACAAATACCTGGGGCGCGCCCTCCACCCGGGCCAGCTCGACGCTGCCCCGCTTTACCAGGTAGCTGCCGCTGTCCAGACCGTACAGCGCGGCGATGGCATCGTCGGAAAAAACCTCCTCCGGCGTGCCCACGCGGGTGACGCCCTCGCCGGTTACGCACATCACCAGGTCGGAAATCTTTTCGGCCAGGTCGATTTCATGCAGCGACAGGATCACCGTGAGCCGTCGGCTGCGGGATTCCTCCAGCAGGATATCCAGCAGGTCGATTTTGTGCCGGATGTCCAGGAAGGAGGTGGGCTCGTCCAGGATCAGGATTTCGGGCTCCTGGCACAGCGCCCGGGCCAGCAGCACCCGCTGGCGCTGGCCGTCGCTGACGCGGGTAAAATCCTGCCCGGCGATCTCCTCGGCCCGCACCCGGCGCAGGGCGGCGCGCACGATGGCGTGATCAGCCGCCGACAGCGTGCCAAACCGCCCGGTATAGGGATAGCGACCCATGGCGGCCACATCATAGCAGGTCATCATTTCGGGCTGGACGCGCTCGGTGAGCACCACGGCCATGGTTTTTGCCAGCGCTGCCTGCCCAAGGCCGCTCAGCTCCTCCCGGCCAATGTATACCGTGCCCGCGATGGCGGACAGCTGCCGGGTAACGGTTTTGAGAATGGTGGATTTTCCGGCGCCGTTGGGGCCGATCAGCGTGAGGATCTGTCCCCGGCGCAGCCGCACGTCAATATCCCGCAGGACCGCCCTGCCCCGGTAGCCCACAGCCAGCCCCGCCGCCGAAAAGATATATTCGTCAGCCATGGTCCCGCCCCCTTTGCCGTCCCAGCATCAGGGCGATGACCACCGGCGCGCCGAATACCGCCGTTACCGTGCTGATGGCCAGCTCGGAGGGCGAAAAAGCCGTGCGGGCGATCAGGTCGCAGCCCATGCAGAACACGCCGCCCAGAAGGAAGGAGCCCGGAATGATCACGGCGGGCTTGGCCGTGCCAAACAGCAGCTTGGACATATGGGGCACCGCCACGCCCACAAAGCTGATGGGCCCGGACAGCGCCGTAACGCTGGCCGAAAGCAGGCTGGACAGCGCGATCAGCGCCACGCGAAAGGCTTTTACGTTCACGCCCATGCTGCGGGCGTAGTTTTCGCCCAGCTGATAGGCCGATATGGGCTTGCTCAGCAGGAACGCGCCCCAAAGAGAAACCAGGATCACCGCTGACACGATGCGCAGGTTTTGCCAGGAAACGGCCGAAAAGCTGCCCATGCTCCAGCTGTGCAGGTTGGCCACGTTGGCTTCATCGGCAAAGGTGATAAAAAAGTCGGTCACCGCCGTGCAGATGCTGCCCACCATGATGCCGATCACCAGCAGCACGGACATGGAACGCACCCGCCGGGCAAACAAAAGCACAAAGCCGGTCACCAGCAGCGATCCCGCAAAGGACGCCGCCATCACCGCCCAGAAGGGCATGCCGGCAAAATGCCGGAGAACAAAAACCATGGTGACGCCCACCAGCATTTTGGCCCCGCTGGAAATGCCCAGCACATAAGGCCCGGCAATGGGATTGCGGAAAAAAGCCTGCAAAAGAAAGCCGGACACTGAGAGCGCCCCGCCCAGCACGGCGGCGGCCAGCAGCCGCGGCAGGCGGATTTTCCAGATCACGTTGCCTGCCGGGGTGCCATCGCTGCCGCCGTGCAGCAGAATGCGGAAAACCTGCTCCGGTGCAATGGAAAGGCTGCCGGTACGGACGTTCAGCGCCAGCATTGCGCCAAACGCCAGTACCAGCAGGCCGAATACCGCCGCCGTCCGGACAGGGAGAGAACTTTTTTTCATTACAGCTTGAACAGGTAGGTAAATTCGGTAACGGCGGGATCGTCGTTGGTGAGCATTTTGTTGATATCCAGGATCATGGCGCCCAGGGTATCGGAAATCTGGAAATAATCGGGGGTGGTGAACCATACGTTGCCATCCTTCACGGCCTTGAAATCGGGCAGGATGGGGGAGCGCTCCAGGAAGGCTTCCATGGTTGCGGGCTTGCCGCCCATGGACCAAATGTAGATGATGTAATCGGCGTCGCCAGCTTCGGTGTAGAACTCCTCGGCTTCGATCTTCTGGGTACCGCTTTCCCCGGGCTTGAGCTGGGGCAGGGCGTATTCGCCGCCGGCCAGCTCCAGCATCTTTACCATGTAGTCGCCGGCCTTGCGGGTGTACAGATCGCCCTTGCTGGTGATGTAGAACATGGCCACGGTTTTGCCCGTGCTCTGGGCGCCAATGCCTTCCACCAGCGCCTTCTGGGCCTCAAAATGGGCCTGGGCTTCGGCTTCCTTGCCCAGCAGCACGCCGTAGAGCTTGATCCATTCCATGCGCCCCAGCGGGTGATCCTCATAGGTGCTGGTGTCACGCATCACGGGAATGCCCAATTCGCCCAGCTTTTCGGCCACATCGGGCACGCTGTCGATCATGGTGCTGAATACGGAGAAGGGCGGGGGATTGGCGGTGAGCACCTCAAAATCGGGCTCCTTGTAGCTGCCAATGTAGGCGAGCTTGCCCGCGTCCATGGCAGCTTTTACGTCGTCAATGTACCAGCCGTCATAATCCTGGGTGGTCATGGTAACGGCATCCAGCGCGCCGATGGCGTTGATCAGGCTGGTGGTGGGGGTGGAGGAGATCAGCAGGTTGGAAAGAGGGAGCTGCAGGGGCACGATGTCGGCGTCCAGCCCCTGGGGGATTTCGGCGCCCTGGGGGATGGTCAGAAAGCGCGCGCCGTCAGAATTGGTGATCAGGGCATAGCCGCCTTCGCAGAAGTCCACGGAGAACTGATTGGCATACTCCAGCTCCAGGGAGCCGGTGATGGTCAGCGCGGCGGGGGCCGTGGGCGCGGTCTCCGCCAGGGCGGGGGCGCAGCTCAGCAGCAGCATCAGGGAAAGCAGCAGCGCAATGGTACGTTTCATAAAAACCCTCCGTTGTGTTTTTTTATTCCCAGGGCAAAAAAGAAGCCCCATCCCTTTGGAACGAGGACAAATACGCAAACAAACCGCGCAGATGTTTTCCGCGCTGTCCGGATCGCGGCCGTCCTTCTCCCTTGCCCAAGAAATCTGTGCCTTCGGCAAAAAAGGCAGGTCTCCTGGCTGGGGACGCGGACGGATTTCCATCCGGCGGGCAAGCCTTCTCAAGCCTTCGCTCAATGGCATGTATGCCCGCCTTCATCCTTCACAGTAATGGCTGTTGCTCCGGATTTTCACCGGCTTCCCTTTTCACCCGGACCGAACAAAAAACGCTCCCCGGGCACCTTTTTCGCGTATTCGGTTGTCGCATGTATTATATAATGATAAAACCCACCGCGTCAATCCCTTCCATGGAAGAAAATAAAGGCGCGGGGGATGACGAGACCGACAAAAAACCTTAAAAATGCAAAGCGGAAACGCTTTTTTCCTTGTATCCGGCGATGGGCTGTGATAAACTGAAACGGCGGTAATTTTTTTCTTTTTTGGGATGGTGCTCAGATGATTGAAAAATGGGGGATTCCCGTGGCGGGCGGTAAAAAACCGCGTACGGTATACGTATACCTGCCGGACGCGGCCCGGGAGGAGCCGGAGGCCCGCTACCCCGTCCTGTACATGTTTGACGGACACAACGTTTTCTTTGACCAGGACGCCACCTACGGCAAAAGCTGGGGGATGGGGGAATTCCTGGACGATACCGGCACCGCGCTCATCGTGGTGGCGGTGGACTGTGACCACCGGCAGCCCAACGGCAGGCTCAGGGAATATTCGCCCTTTGATTTTGCCGATGGCGAATTCGGCAGGGTCCGGGGCCGCGGCAAGCGCTTTATGGATTGGCTCACCGGCGTGCTCAAGCCCCTGATTGACCGGCGCTATCCCACCATCCCCGATCGGGAATGCACCTGGATCGCGGGCAGCAGCATGGGCGGGCTCATGAGCCTCTATGCCATCACAGCCTATAACCATGTGTTTGGCCGGGCAGCGGCGCTTTCGCCCTCGGTATGGCTGGTGGGCGGGCAATTAACGCCGGTGATCAGGAAGGGCGATTTCGCGCCCGGCACCGTGGTGTATATGGATTACGGCGAGCGGGAAATGGGCAGCCATCAGGGAATGCTGCGCTGCTTTATGGATACCGCCAATGCCCTGATGGAAAAGGGCGTGCTGCTTACCAGCCGCATCGTGCCCAAGGGCGATCATTGCGAAGCCTGCTGGGAGGAGCAGATCCCCATCTTTATGGATATTTTGTTTTACGACAGGGAGTGATTAAATGGAAACCCAGTATTTTAAGGAATACAGCCCCGCCCTGGGCCGGGATATGGAAATGAAGGTGTACGGCCACGCGGGCCGTCCGGTGCTGTTTATCCCTTGCCAGAATGGCCGGTTTTTCGATTTTGAAAATTTCCGCATGGCCGATGTATGGCAGCCCTGGATCGACGATGGCCGGGTGATGGTGTTTGCCATCGATACCATGGACCAGGAGACCTGGAGCAATTCCTCCGGAGACCCCCGCTGGCGCATCGAGCGGCATGAGCAGTGGATGTCGTTCATCTTTGACGAGGCGGTTCCCTTCATCCGCGATATGGCCAACGCCCGCAACGGCTGGACCGGCTATCCCGGTATCATCGCCTTTGGCTGCTCCCTGGGCGCCACCCATGCCGCCAACCTGTATTTCCGCCGGCCCGATTTGTTTGACGGCCTGCTGGCGCTCAGCGGCATTTATACCGCCAGCTACGGCTTTGGCGATTATATGGATGATCTGGTGTATCTGAACAGCCCGGTGGACTATCTGGCGGGCATGGCAAAGGATCATCCCTATATCCAGCGCTATAACAACAACCGGGGCATCATCGTGGTGGGTACCGGCCCCTGGGAAGTGCCTGAAACCACCTTCCGGGTGGGCGACATCTGCAATCAGAAGGGCATCCAGGTGTGGGTGGACGTTTGGGGCGGCGACTGCGCCCACGATTGGGACTGGTGGTATAAGCAGGTGCGCTATCATGTGCCGCATCTGCTGGATTGACAAGGAGTGCGTGTTATGCAGAATTTTATCTTTATTTCGCCAAACTTTCCCACAAACTACTGGCGCTTCTGCCGGGAGCTGAAGCTCAATGGGCTCAGGGTGCTGGGCATCGGTGACCAGCCCTATGAACAGCTGTCCCCCGAGCTGTGGGGCAGCCTGGATGAATACTATAAGGTATCCAGCCTGGAGAATTATGATGAGGTATACCGGGCGGTGGCCTTTTTCATTCATCGTTACGGCCGCATCGACTGGCTGGAAAGCAACAACGAATACTGGCTGGAGCGGGACGCCATGCTGCGCACCGATTTCCATATCACCAGCGGCTGGCAGGTAAGCGACCTGGCCCGCATCAAGTATAAGAGCGGCATGAAGGCGTACTATCAGCAGGCGGGCGTGCGCACGGCGCGGTATCATATTGTGGATGATTTTGATAACTGCATGCAATTCATCGGTGAGGTGGGCTTCCCGGTGATCGTCAAGCCCGATAACGGCGTGGGTGCCAGCCATACCTATAAGCTGGATGATGAAAACGAGCTGCGCGCTTTCCTGGCTGAGCGCGAGCCCGATGTGCGCTTCATCATGGAGGAATTCGTCACCGCCGAGGTCAACAGCTACGACGCCATCATTGACAGCCATGGCGAGCCCATCTTTGAAACGGGCAATGTAACGCCCAATTCCATCATGGATATCGTCAATAATAATGATAATTCGCTGTATTATATCGTGAAGGATCTGGCCGAGGATGTGCGCGACGCCGGGCGGCGCACGGTGAAGAGCTTTGGCGTGAAAAGCCGGTTTGTGCACTTTGAGTTTTTCCGCCTGACCTGCGACCAGTATATGGGCAAGCAGGGCGATGTGGTGGCGCTGGAGGTCAATATGCGCCCCTGCGGCGGCTTTTCGCCCGATATGATGAACTTTGCCAACAGCACCGATGTGTATAAGATCTGGGCCGATATGATCGCCTTCGACCGCTCCACCAAGCCTTCGGGTGAGCACTATTTCTGCGCCTTCGCAGGCCGCCGGGACGGCAAACCCTTCCAGCTCAGCGACCAGGAGCTGGCCCAAAAGTACGCGCCGCAAATGCGCATGATGGAGCGCATTCCAGACGCCCTGTCCGGCGCCATGGGCAACCAGATGTACGTGGCTGTTTTCCCCACCGAGGCGGAAATGAATGCCTTCTATGCCGATGCCGTCAGGTGCCGGTAATACTGTTTTCCGTCAAAAATATTGAAGCATCTGGCGCCTTTTCCATTCTGGCCGCGCTGCTGCGCCTTCCTCCGATCAGCATGGCTGTGGCGGAGGAGACAAACGGGGGCGTACTTTCTTGGAAGCCCAAG